>NZ_JBHYMF010000285.1:0-6794 GCF_042742855.1 Streptomyces sp. NPDC058877
CCGTGCGGTGCGGGAAACGGCCCACCGGCCTTCGTCTCGATCGAGTCGGGTCGCCGGGGCGACCCGACTCTGGTGTCAGCGGATCTCGGAGATCTCCGGGCCGCGCTGCAGTTGCCCCATGCCGCCGGAGAAGCGGGAGCTCTCCGGCTCCTCCTGCTGCACACCGTCCGGCACCATCTGCGCGTCGTTCGGCAGCTTGAGGACGATCGGGTCGCGCGGGGCCATCGGGCCGTCGCCGCGGACGACCACGGTGTCCCGGACGATCTGCTCCAGGAGGCCGGCCGCTTCGGGCTGGACCGCGCCCTGCCCGGAGATCACTCCGCGCAGGAACCAGCGGGGGCCGTCGACGCCCACGAAGCGGACCAGCTGCACGCCGCGGTTGCCGTCCGGCAACTGCACCGGCACCTGGGCGCGGAGCTCCCAGCCCAGCGGGCCCTCGACCTCGTCGATGGCGCCGCCCTGCTGGATGATGCCGGTCGCGATCTCGTCGCGGACCTCGCCCCAGATGCCCTCGTTCTTGGGTGCGGCGAAGGCCTGCAGCTGTACGGCGCTGTCGCGCAGGACGACCGTGGCCGCGACGATCGCGTCGCCCGCCACCTCGACCCGCAGCTCCATGCCTTCGATTCCGGGCACGAAGATCCCGCCGAGGTCGACGCGGCCCTCTTCGGGCTTGGTGACCTCGGAGATGTCCCAGGGCCCTTCGGGCCGGGGCGCCGGCGGAAGGTTCGCGCGACGCGGCGCCTCGGCCGCGTCCTCGCCCTCCACCGCGTCGACGACCTGCTCGGCCTCGCCCGCCGCGTCTTCGGCGGCACCGCTCTTCTTGCGACGTCCGAACACGTCACTGTCCTTCCCGGTCGGATACGACCGAAGCGTATCGATTCCCACCCGTTGTGCCGTCCACGGCGGCGTGACCGCCGGTGGACCCGAAGCCCCCCTCGGCCCGCGCCGAACCGGGGAGCTCCGCAACCTCATGGAAGCGCACCTTCTCGACCTGCTGGACGACGAGTTGGGCAATCCGATCAAATCGCTCGAACCGCACGCTCTCGCGCGGATCGAGATTGACCACGATCACCTTGATCTCTCCACGGTACCCGGCATCCACCGTCCCCGGGGCATTCACGAGCGCCACTCCACAGCGGGCGGCGAGACCGGAGCGCGGGTGCACGAAGGCCGCGTACCCGTCCGGCAGGGCGATGGAGACCCCGGTGGGGAGCACGGCGCGCTCCCCCGGAGCCAGCACGGCGGCCTCGGTGGTGACGAGGTCGGCCCCCGCGTCGCCGGGATGCCCATAGGCCGGAATCGGCACTTCCGGGTCTACCCTGCGGATCAGTACGTCGATGGGGTTGCGCATCAGGGGTTCACCTCGAAGGCGCGGGCGCGCCGGACCTGGTCGGGGTCGGACATGGCCGCCTGGATCTCCTCCGGGCGACCGTTATCGATGAAGTGGTCGACCTTGACCTCGACGAAGAGGGCGTCGGCACGGACGGCGACGGGACCCTCGGGCCCGCCGATCCGACCGACCGCGGTCGAGTAGATCTTGCGGCCGTGCACCGCGGTGACCTCGGCCTCCAGGTGGAGCACGGTGCCGACCGGGACGGGCCGGAGGAAGTCCGTCTCCAGGCGTCCGGTCACGGCGATGACCCGCAGCAGCCAGTTCAGGGAGCCGAGGGTCTCGTCGAGCGCGGTGGCGAGCACGCCGCCGTGCGCGAGGCCGGGGGCGCCCTGGTGGTCGGGGGTCACCGTGAACCCTGCGGTGACGGTCACGCCCTCGCCCGCGCGCGCCTCCAGGTGAAGGCCGTGGGACTGTCCGCCGCCGCACCCGAAGCAGTACTCGTAGTGGGAGCCGAGCAGCTCGCCGGGGGCCGGCGCGTCGGGATGGCGTACCGGCGGTATGGCGTCGGCCGGCGGGGTGAGGGCGGCAGATGTTGCAGTCACAGCCGCAGACCTTACCCGCGCGGATGGGCGCAGGTCGCGCCGTGCCAAGCTTGGCCCCATGCAGCCTTCCGTACCGTCCCAGGCCCCCTCCCCCGCGTCCTCCCCCGCGCCGCGCTTCGACGAGAGGCTGACGGCGCCCGGATCGTGGTGGGTGATCGTGGGGCTGCTCGGCCTCTCCGGCGGCCTGATCATGTTCCCGCTGGGGACGGTCCCCATGCTGGGCGGCCTGATCGCGGCGGCGGTGCTCGCCGGGGTGGCGGTCTCCTCGTACGGTTCCGCACGGATCCGGGTGGTCGCCGGTTCGCTGGTGGCGGGCGACGCCCGGATCCCGGTTTCGGCGCTGGGGGCGGTCGAGGTGCTCGACGCGGAGGAGGCACGCGCCTGGCGCACCCACAAGGCGGACCCCCGCGCGTTCATGCTGATGCGCAGTTACGTGCCGCAGGCGGTTCGGATCGAGGTGACGGACCCGACCGACCCGACGCCGTACCTGTACCTGTCGAGCCGCGAGCCGGAGGCACTGGTCGCGGCCCTCAAGGCGGAGGAGCCCCGCTGAGCGACGCCCACCCGGGCTAGGGACCCAGCTGCTCGGGGTCCTGCGGCTGCTCCAGCGGGGGAAGCTCCGGGAGGGCGTCCCAGGAGACCTGGCGAGCGCGGAGGTCCTTGCGGATGTGCGCGGCGAGCTTCTTGGTGTCCCGGCGGTTCATGACGGCGCCGACGGCGGCCCCCACCATGAAGGGCACCAGGTTGGGCACGTTGCGGACCATGCGCCTCATGATCTGCTGGCGCAGTTCGCGCTTGAGCTGTCCGCCGAGTGCCGCGTTGACCGTGGTCGGTCGGGAGGGCTCGATGCCCCGCTCCTCGGTCCAGGAGGTCAGGTAGGCCGTCGACCGCTGGGTGAGGCGACCGGGGGGCCGCAGTCCGTAGACCTCGTGGAGTTCGGCGATGAGTTTGAGCTCCACGGCGGCGACGCCGGTGATCTCGGCAGCCAGCTCGGCCGGCATGGCCGGGGGTACGGGGAGCATGGCGGCGGCGCCGATGCCCGCGCCGATGGTCGAGCTCGCGTTCGCCGCGCCCGCGACGAGCTTGTCGGCGAGCTCCTCGGGGCCGAGTCCGGGGAACTGCTTGCGCAGGGTCGCCAGGTCGCGGACGGGGATCCGCGGGGCGAGGTAGATGAGCCGGTCGGCGAGGTGTCCGATGCCGGCTTTGGCGGTGTCTCCGCCGCGCTTCACACCGCGCCGGACCACGTCGATCCGCTCGGAGTCGATCCTGATCCGGTCGAGCTGGGCCCGCGCGGGGTTGGCCAGCTTCTTGAGGGAACCGAAGCGCCCGCGCTGCTGCGCTGCGGTCCCTTCCGGCTCCGCGGGCAGCGGTGCCGGACCTGTCTCTGCCGCCTCGTCGAGGACTGCTTCGAGCGAGGCCGGGAGGCCTCGCTCGTCGTCACGTGCGCCGAGGGAGGGCAGGGAGGCGATGCGCCCGGGCTCGGCTTCAGGGGCCCCCTGGGCACCCTCTACCGGGCCTGAGCCGCCCTTGTACGTCTCCGGTCTCCAGGGGAGTCCGAGACGCCGCTTCCGGGACGGTATGTCGCCTGCCACGGCCGGGCGATCTCAGTCGCAGTCGCGGCAGATCGGCTGACCGTTCTTCTCCCGAGCCAACTGGCTGCGGTGGTGCACGAGGAAGCAGCTCATGCAGGTGAATTCGTCGGCCTGCTTGGGCAGGACCCGGACGGCCAGCTCCTCGTTCGAGAGGTCGGCGCCGGGAAGCTCCAGGCCTTCGGCGGCCTCGAACTCGTCGACGTCGACGGTCGAGGTGGACTTGTCGTTCCGGCGGGCCTTCAGTTCCTCAAGGCTGTCCGAATCGACGTCGTCATCGGTCTTGCGTGGGGTGTCGTAATCCGTTGCCATGTCGCTCTCCCCCTCTGGGTGGTTGCGGTGTCTCCAGCGCACGTAACGCGTGAGAGGTCGGACTTGTGCCCGACCTGAGGCGGAGATTTTGCCTCACATCAAGGTCTGTTACTCAATCGACACCCGTCGCGCCCTCTCATGAGTGATCGGCTTCGGGTGGCGAACCGGACCGTACACGGCCCTCGGGGCAGCCCTCACGGGTGCCACCCCGTGTACTTCCCGTCATTCCATGCCTCGGAAACCCGGACTTTTCCTGGCTTTCCGAGGGATTTCTCGATCACGGAGAGTGGAGGGCCGGGCACCTTCTCCTGTGATCGATCACACACGGACGTCTCAGGATCGGGGCCTCGGAATTCCGCGCAAAGCGAACGGAACCGGTCGGCGCGTGCAGTGTGTCAGATCGGAAGGGTGACGCGCATCACGAGTCCGCCGCCCTCGCGCGGCTCCGCGATGATACGGCCGCCGTGGGCCCGGGCCACGGACCGGGCGATCGACAGGCCGAGTCCCACCCCCTTGTCGCTGCCGGTCCGCTCCTGCCGGAGCCTCCTGAACGGCTCGAAGAGGTTGTCGATCTCGTACGCGGGGACCACCGGCCCGGTGTTCGACACGACCAGGACCGCCTGGCCGTCCTTGACCTCGGTGGTGACCTCCACCCAGCCGCCCTCCGTGCCCGGCGGCACGTTGTAGCGCACGGCGTTCTGCAACAGGTTCAACGCGATCCGTTCGAGCAGCACCCCGTTGCCCTGGACCACGGCCGGCTCGCAGGCGCTCCGGATCTCCAGGCCCTTGGCCTCGGCCTCGGCGTGCACCTGGTCGACGCCCCGCTCGGCCACTTCGGCCAGGTCCACCGGCTTGCGCTCGATGATCTGGTTGTCGCTCCGGGCCAGCAGCAACAACCCCTCGACCAGCTGCTCGCTGCGCTCGTTGGTGGCGAGCAGGGTCTTGCCCAGCTGCTGGAGCTCCACCGGCGCCCCGGGGTCCGAAAGGTGGACCTCCAGCAGGGTGCGGTTGATCGCGAGCGGGGTCCGCAGTTCGTGCGAGGCGTTCGCGACGAACCGCTGCTGCGCGGTGAAGGCCCGCTCCAGCCGGTCCAGCATCTCGTCGAAGGTGTCGGCGAGCTCCTTGAGCTCGTCGTCCGGGCCGTCCAGCTCGATCCGCCGGGACAGGTCCGAACCGGCCACCTGCCGGGCGGTCCGGGTGATCCGCCCCAACGGGGAGAGCACCCGCCCCGCCATGGCGTAACCGAAGGCGAAGGCGATGATGCTCAACCCGAGCAACGCGAACAGCGACCGGCGCAACAGAGCGTCCAGGGCCAGGTCGCTCTGGTGCCGCAGACAGACGGTGACCGCGTCGTTGAGCTGGTCCCCCGTGAAGGTCTCGGGCAGTCGGCACCAGGAGGTCGTGGGCTGGATCGTGCCGCTGAGGACCTTGAAGGGCAGCTGGGAGGTGCTGTCGGTGAGCGCCTGGGCGGTGAAGAGGTAGATGATCGAGAGCAGCAGGATGCCGGCGATCAGGAACATCCCGCCGTACAGCAGGGTGAGCCGTATCCGGATCGTCGGCCGCAGCAGCGGCCGGACGGGGTCCCGGGGGTCCCAGGTCGGCTTCGGTGGCACCTGGTGGTGCGGAGTGGGCGTGGTGGTCATCGAATCAGATCCGGTACCCGGAGCCGGGCACGGTCACGATGACCGGCGGCTCACCGAGCTTCCGCCGCAGGGTCATGACGGTGACGCGCACGACGTTGGTGAACGGATCGGTGTTCTCGTCCCACGCCTTCTCCAGGAGCTGCTCGGCCGAGACGACGGCCCCCTCGCTGCGCATCAGGACCTCCAGCACGGCGAACTCCTTGGGTGCCAGTTGGACCTCCCGGCCTTCGCGGAAGACCTCGCGGCGGTTCGGGTCGAGCTTGATGCCGGCGCGCTCCAGAACGGGCGGGAGCGGCACCGTGGTGCGGCGACCGAGGGCGCGCACGCGCGCGGTGAGCTCGGTGAAGGCGAAGGGCTTGGGCAGGTAGTCGTCCGCCCCGAGCTCCAGGCCCTCGACGCGGTCGCTGACGTCTCCGGAGGCGGTGAGCATCAGGACCCGGGTGGGCATGCCGAGCTCGACGATCTTGCGGCAGACGTCGTCGCCGTGGACGAGCGGGAGGTCGCGGTCGAGAACGACGACGTCGTAGTCGTTGACCCCGACGCGTTCCAGGGCCGCGGCGCCGTCGTACACGACGTCGACGGCCATGGCCTCCCGGCGCAGTCCGGTGGCCACCGCATCGGCGAGCAGCTGCTCGTCTTCGACGACGAGTACGCGCACGTCGAACATCCTTCCCGTTTGAGCCGCTGTCCGGGATGGGACCGGCTGGAACCTGAGCACTGACTGTGCGTGTCCATCCTGCCCCGTACGCGCGTAAACCGGCGGTAAGACGGAGGCGGGGCGGGCGGGCGGCGAGCGGGTGCGCGAGGTGGTGCGGACGGGGCGCGAAGCGGGACCCGAGGGGGGCGCGAAGGGAGGCGCGAAGAATTCATCTGATTCCCGCGCCAGTTGAGGTTTCCCTGAGGAAGGCCTTGGGGAGGACGACTGCACACCCCGTGATCACGCCCTGTATGTGGCGCGCCACCTACCGCTCTCTGTCCCCCAGAGTTCGCAGTGCGTGATCCACCCACCCTCGGCACACCCCCGTGCCACCGGACCCACGAGGAGGGGGCGCACGATGGACGCTTTCACCGCAGGACTGCTGCAGCGCATCAGGACCACGCAGACGGACCTCACGCGGGCCCGTGAGACGGGCGACGACTACCTGGCGGAGGTGGAGCAGGCTGAGCTGGACGACCTGCACCGGCTGGCCGCCGAGCACGGCGTGGAGGTGGCCGTGCCGGGCGTCTGACCCGCTCCACCCGTCCGATCCGCCGTGGGGCGGTGGTGCACGTCGCCGCCGCCCCACGGACGTGTGGGAGCCCCGGCACCGGTTCC
>NZ_JBHYMF010000286.1:0-6765 GCF_042742855.1 Streptomyces sp. NPDC058877
CGACTTCGGAGGGGCGGGCCGTCGCCCGTACCCAAACGCTCCTCCCGGGCAAGGACGGCATCGGCACGGTCCGCCGCACGACCCTCCCCGGAGGACTGAGGATCGTCACCGAGACCCTCCCCTCCGTGCGCTCCGCCACCTTCGGCATCTGGGCACACGTCGGCTCCCGTGACGAGACCCCCACGCTCAACGGCGCCACCCACTACCTGGAGCACCTCCTCTTCAAGGGCACCCGCAAGCGGTCCGCCCTCGACATCTCCGCCGCGATCGACGCGGTCGGCGGCGAGATGAACGCCTTCACGGCGAAGGAGTACACCTGCTACTACGCCCGGGTGCTCGACACGGACCTGCCGCTGGCGATCGACGTCGTCTGCGACATGCTCACCGACTCGCTCATCCTCGACGAGGACGTGGACGCCGAGCGCGGTGTCATCCTCGAAGAGATCGCGATGACCGAGGACGACCCGGGCGACGTGGTGCACGAACTGTTCGCGCAGACGATGTTCGGCGACACCCCGCTGGGCCGTCCGGTCCTGGGCACCGTCGACACGATCAACGCGCTGAGCCGCGGCCAGATCGCCCGCTTCTACAAGAAGCACTACGACCCGACCCATCTGGTCGTCGCCGC
Source organism: Streptomyces sp. NPDC058877 (assembly GCF_042742855.1). Classification (NCBI taxonomy): domain Bacteria; kingdom Bacillati; phylum Actinomycetota; class Actinomycetes; order Kitasatosporales; family Streptomycetaceae; genus Streptomyces; species Streptomyces sp. NPDC058877. The sequence goes on from NZ_JBHYMF010000286.1 coordinate 629, forward strand.
CGCGGGGAACATCGATCACGCCACCGTGGTGCGCCAGGTCCGCCGGGCCTTCGAGAAGGCCGGCGCCCTCACCCGCACCGACGCGGTTCCCGTCGCTCCCCGTCAGGGGGTGCGGAGCCTCCGCACGGCCGGCCGCGTCGAGCTCCAGACCCGCAAGACCGAGCAGGCCCACGTGGTCCTCGGCATGCCGGGCCTGGCCCGCACCGACGACCGCCGCTGGGCCCTCGGAGTGCTGAACACCGCCCTCGGCGGCGGCATGTCCTCCCGGCTCTTCCAGGAGGTCCGCGAGAAGCGGGGCCTGGCCTACAGCGTGTACTCGTACACCTCGGGCTTCGCCGACTGCGGTCTCTTCGGCGTGTACGCGGGCTGCCGGCCGAACCAGGTCCACGACGTCCTGAAGATCTGCCGGGACGAGCTCGACAAGGTCGCCTCGGACGGCCTCACGGACGAGGAGATCACCCGGGCCGTCGGCCAGCTCTCCGGTTCGACCGTGCTGGGGCTGGAGGACACCGGCGCGCTGATGAACCGCATCGGCAAGAGCGAACTGTGCTGGGGCACCCAGATGTCGGTCGACGACATGCTCACCCGGATCGCCGCCGTCACCCCTGACGAGGTCCGCGAGGTCGCCCACGACGTACTGAACCAGCGGCCCTCGCTCTCGGTGATAGGCCCGCTGAAGGACAAGCAGGCGGACCGCCTCCACCAAGCGGTCTCCTGACCCCGAGCCCTTAAGGAATTCAGAGCAATGAGCAAGCTGCGCGTGGCGGTCCTCGGTGCACGGGGCCGCATCGGCTCAGAGGCGGTCAAGGCCGTCGAGGCGGCCGAGGACATGGAACTGGTCGCGGCCCTCGGCCGCGGCGACCGGCTGGAAGCGCTCACCGAGGCGGGCGCCCAGGTCGTCGTCGAGCTGACCACCCCCGACTCGGTCATGCAGAACCTCGACTTCTGCGTCGGTCACGGCATCCACGCCGTGGTCGGCACCACCGGATGGACCGAAGAGCGCCTCGCGCGGCTGAACTCCTGGCTCGCCGCTTCCCCGGACACCGGTGTCCTCATCGCGCCGAACTTCTCCATCGGCGCGGTCCTCACCATGAAGTTCGCACAGATCGCCGCCCCGTACTTCGAGTCGGTCGAGGTCGTCGAGCTGCACCACCCGAACAAGGTGGACGCCCCCTCCGGCACCGCCACCCGCACGGCCCAGCTGATCGCCGAGGCCCGGTCGAAGGCAGGCTGCGCCCCGCAGCCCGACGCCACGGCCACCGCCCTCGACGGGGCGCGCGGGGCGGACGTGGACGGCGTCCCCGTGCACGCCGTACGCCTCCGGGGGCTCCTCGCCCATCAGGAGGTGCTGCTCGGCGGCGAGGGGGAGACCCTCACCGTCCGCCACGATTCGCTGCACCACTCCAGCTTCATGCCGGGCATCCTGCTGGCCGCCCGCCGCGTGACCTCCGCCCCGGGCCTCACCTTCGGCCTGGAGAACTTCCTGGACCTGGGCTGACGGTCATGGGCGGAAAGATCACATACGTATTCCTGGCCACCGTCCTCGTCCTCGTCTTCGGCGTGGTGGCGATGGAGGGCGTGCTCCTCCTCCTCACGGGGGAACCGGCCGCCATGGGCATGGGCGCGGTGGCGTTCCTGCTGCCGGCCGTCGGCGGTTGGTTCCTCTGGAAGAACACCAGCTTCGCGCGCCGGGCCAACCGCCTCGCCGCGGAGCTGGAGGCCGAGGGCGGCCTGCCCGTCGACGAGCTGAAGCGCACCGAGGGCGGTCGGATCGACCGGGACTCCGCCGACGAGGTGTTCGCCCGGCGCAAGGCCGAGGCGGAGGACTCGCCCGAGGACTGGCGCTGCTGGTTCCGGCTCGCGGTGGCCTACCACGACGCACGGGACACCCCCCGGGCGCGCAAGGCGATGCAGCGGGCCATCGCGCTCCACGAGGGGCGTCCGGTCAGCGCGTAGCCGTCTGGCCCGTGCCGTATTCGGCGTTCCAGGCCTCGATCGTGTCGGCCGCCCGGTCGAAGGCCTCCACACGGGAGAGGAAGTCCGAGTTGTGGTCGGTGAGCAGCAGGAGCTGCTCACCGGCCCGCCGGTCGAGCACCAGGGCCTGGCCCTGGACCGTGCGGGGGAGCCCCAACCAACGCACCGGCTGCTGGGTGGTCCGGACCGAGGTCACCTTCGTCCAGGGCACGGTGGAGGTCGAGAAGAAGCCCACCCGCCGGATGCCGGCGCGGCTCACCCAGGTGCCCATGCGCAGCATGCGCAGGGCGCTCGCGATGATGAGCACGGCGATGCCGAAGGTGACGCCCGCGCCGCCGAAGGCTCCCGCCGTCGCAATGATCACTGCGGCGAGCAGTACGAACGAGGCGAGCAGCAGCGCGAGCGCGGCCGTCCCCACCCGCCAGGACCCCGGCCGGTACGGACGGCGCCACTGGTCGTGGTCGTCGAACGGCAGGGCGACGTGGTCGGTCGTGTCAAAAGCACGGTCGGCCGTCAGGAAGGGCAGGGGCACGGCAGGTCCTCACTCATAAGCACGCTCGAAGGGGCAGTGCCCGGTGAGGCTACCTCAGCGGTTGTCGGAGGCCTCGGACTGCTGCTGACGACCGGCCGGGTCACCGGACTGGAGCGAGGGCATCCCGAGGACCAGGGAGCCGACGAGGCCGGCCACGACGGTCAACCCGAGCAGTGCGCGACCCACGACCTGGGAGGGGCTGAGGCGCTCCCGGGGCGGTGGAGTGACGTTACTGCGGAAGTGGTCCGCCTCCGCGACGAACGCGAACGGCACGGCCTCTTCCCTGGGGCTACCTCCCGGCGGGGTCTGGGGGAGGAACATCGGAGCCACTCTCCTTCTTTCGTCGTCCTGTGTCACAGGTACAGACGACGAAACAGCGGTTTCGGTGCCCTTTTTCATCAAAGCAGCCGTATCTCATCCTTCGGGAGGAGGGCAGGGAGGCCGACGAATCCGAGAGCTGGCCGATCGTGCGGTTCCGGAGGGCACATATGTCCGAACACACCATGGGAAGTGTCCGTATTGCGACGTTTCGTGAAGTTCATCTAGGCTGATCAAACGGACCCGGCGCTGCCTGAACCCCCGAGCAGGCAGCGCCGGGATCCCTTTCTCCCGTGCCCCTCGGGGACACCCGGCGCTGAGCAGCGAGTAGCGTGTTACCCATGGCTCCGATCTCCACTCCGCAGACCCCCTTCGGGAGGGTCCTCACCGCCATGGTCACGCCCCTGACGGCGGACGGCGCACTCGACCTCGACGGCGCCCAGCGACTCGCCACCCATCTGGTGGACGCCGGCAACGACGGCCTCGTCATCAACGGCACCACCGGCGAGTCCCCGACCACCAGCGACGCGGAGAAATCGGAGCTGGTGCGGGCTGTCCTGGAGGCCGTCGGCGACCGCGCCCACGTCGTCGCCGGCGTCGGCACCAATGACACGCACCACTCCGTCGAGCTCGCCCGCGCCGCCGAGCGCGATGGAGCCCACGGCCTCCTCGCCGTGACGCCCTACTACAACAAGCCCCCCCAGGAGGGCCTGTACCGGCACTTCTCGGCCATCGCCGACGCCACCGGCCTCCCCGTGATGCTCTACGACATCCCCGGCCGCAGCGGCGTCCCGATCGCCACCGAGACGATCGTCCGCCTCGCCGAGCACCCCCGCATCGTCGCCAACAAGGACGCCAAGGGCGACCTCGGACGCGCGAGCTGGGCCATCGCCCGCTCGGGCCTCGCTTGGTACTCCGGTGACGACATGCTCAACCTGCCGTTGCTCTCCGTGGGAGCCTGCGGCTTCGTCTCCGTCGTCGGCCACCTGGTCACCCCCGAACTCCGCGCCCTCCTCGACGCCCACCTCGGCGGAGAGGTCCAGAAGGCGACCGAGATCCACCAGAAGCTGCTCCCGGTCTACACCGGGATGTTCCGCACCCAGGGCGTCATGACCACCAAGGCCGCCCTCGCCCTCCAGGGCCTGCCGGCCGGCCCCCTGCGGCTGCCGCTCGTCGAGCTCTCCGCACAGGAGATCGAGCAGCTCAAGGTCGACCTGGCAGCCGGCGGGGTAGAACTCTGACATCGGACTTCACAACTGAACACTGACAACGGCAAGTGCACGATTGTCATGCGCGCCACGTGCCCGACCGGTACGTGGCGCGCATGGTGAGGAGAGTCTTTTGAGTCATCCGCATCCCGAACTCGGCGCCCCGCCGAAGCTGCCCAAGGGCGGCCTGCGCGTCACCCCGCTCGGTGGTCTCGGTGAGATCGGCCGAAACATGACGGTCTTCGAGTACGAGGGCCGTCTGCTCATCGTCGACTGCGGCGTCCTCTTCCCCGAGGAGGAGCAGCCCGGCGTCGACCTGATCCTGCCGGACTTCACCACCATCCGTGACCGCCTCGACGACATCGAGGGCATCGTGCTCACGCACGGTCACGAGGACCACATCGGCGGCGTCCCCTACCTGCTCCGCCTGAAGCCGGACATCCCGCTGATCGGCTCCAAGCTGACCCTCGCCCTGATCGAGGCCAAGCTGCAGGAGCACCGCATCCGCCCCTACACCCTTGAGGTGGCCGAGGGGCACCACGAGCGGCTCGGCGCCTTCGACTGCGAGTTCATCGCGGTCAACCACTCCATTCCGGACGCCCTCGCCGTCGCCATCCGCACCCCTGCGGGCATGGCGGTCCACACGGGCGACTTCAAGATGGACCAGCTGCCGATGGACGGTCGCCTCACCGACCTCCACGCCTTCGCGCGGCTCAGCGAGGAGGGCATCGACCTCCTCCTGACCGACTCGACGAACGCAGAGGTCCCGGGCTTCGTCCCGCCGGAGCGCGACATCTCCAACGTGCTGCGGAACGTCTTCGCCAACGCCCCGAAGCGGATCATCGTGGCCAGCTTCGCCAGCCACGTGCACCGGATCCAGCAGATCATCGACGCCGCCCACGAGTACGGCCGTCGGGTCGCCTTCGTCGGCCGCTCGATGGTGCGCAACATGGGCATCGCCCGTGACCTCGGCTACCTGCGGGTCCCGGCCGGACTGGTCGTGGACGTGAAGACCCTCGACGACCTGCCGGACGACGAGGTCGTGCTGGTCTGCACGGGGTCCCAGGGCGAGCCCATGGCGGCGCTGTCCCGCATGGCCAACCGTGACCACCAGATCCGCATCGTCCCCGGCGACACGGTGATCCTCGCGTCCTCCCTGATCCCGGGCAACGAGAACGCGGTCTACCGCGTGATCAACGGCCTGACCCGGTGGGGCGCGAACGTGGTCCACAAGGGCAATGCCAAGGTCCACGTCTCGGGCCACGCCTCGGCCGGCGAGCTGCTGTACTTCTACAACATCTGCAAGCCGAAGAACCTCATGCCGGTGCACGGCGAGTGGCGCCACCTGCGGGCCAACGCCGAGCTCGGTGCCATGACGGGCATCCCCAAGGACCACATCGTCATCGCGGAGGACGGCGTCGTCGTCGACCTGGTCGACGGCCGCGCCCGTATCACCGGCAAGGTCCAGGCGGGATACGTGTACGTGGACGGCCTCTCGGTCGGCGACGTCACCGAGACCTCCCTGAAGGACCGCCGCATCCTCGGCGAGGAGGGCATCATCTCGGTCTTCCTCGTGGTCGACTCGTCGACGGGCAAGATCGTGGGCGGCCCGCACGTCCACGCCCGTGGCTCCGGGATCGACGACTCCGCCTTCGACGCGGTGATCCCGAAGATCGACCAGGCCCTGAACAAGTCGGCTCAGGACGGCGTCGTCGAACCCCACCAGCTCCAGCAGCTGATCCGCCGCACGGTCGGCAAGTGGGTCTCCGACACGTACCGTCGGCGCCCGATGATCCTCCCGGTCGTCGTGGAGGTCTGACCAGCGGGACAGCGGAGCGGGGCCCCTCGATTTGCATCGGGGCGCCCCGCTCCAGTACGTTTACGGCTCCGCCAGATCGGGAAACCCCGGGTGCCGCCGTGCGCCCGGAGGATGAACCGGGAGGCGGGAAATCCGACTCAGAAGATCTGATAAAGTCGGAAAGCGCCGGAAGGCCTCGGAAAGAAATTCGAGACCGGAAAGCACCGAGGAAATCGGGTCGGAAAGATCTGATAGAGTCGGAAACGAAGGAAGCGCCCGGAGGGCCTGGGAACAGGAACGATGGAAG
>NZ_JBHYMF010000287.1:0-6555 GCF_042742855.1 Streptomyces sp. NPDC058877
TCGGGGCGGGCCGCGGAAGGGCCTCCGGGCGACGGGCCGGTCCGCGCCACGGGTGCGAGGCCCGTCGCAGGGGTCGTCGCCCCGGATCAGCAGTTCAGTGCGTGCCCGGTCGTCGAGTCCACGTGGGCCGGGACCGTGTCGTGGCGATCACCCACGCTCGACGTCCCGGTGGGCTCGAACATGAGGATGGAGGCGCCGGACGGAGCCTGCGGCTTGTGTTCCGTGCCCCGGGGGACGGTGAAGACCGATCCCCGGGAAAGCGTGACCGTGCGTTCCCCGGCGGGCTCGCGCAGGGAGATGTCCAGCTCGCCGTCGAGCACCAGGAAGAACTCGTCGGTGTGGTCGTGGACGTGCCAGACGTGCTCGCCCTCGACCTTGGCGATGCGGACCTCGTAGTCGTTGACGTGCGTGACGACGCGGGGGCTCCACAGGGCGTCGAACGAGCTCAGGGCCTTGCTCAGGGAGATGGGATCGCTGCTCATGGGGTCAATCCTGGGACCTGTCGCACGACCGGCGTGAGTGCTAGGAATTGCATATGCCGAAAGAATCCTCGCACCACGGTCAGGGGGCGGGTGCGCACCGGGTCGTCGTGATCGTGGACGCGAACTCGAATCCCTTCGAGCTCGGCTGCGCCACCGAGGTCTTCGGCCTGCGCCGACCGGAGATCGGCCGCGACCTCTATGACTTCGCGCTCTGCTCCCCCGAGCCCCGCACCCTGATGCGGGACGGATTCTTCACCCTCACGGGAGTGGCCGGTCTGGAAGCGGCCGACGCGGCCGACACCCTGATCGTCCCGAACCGGCCGGACGTCGAGGTGCCCCGCCGTCCCGCCGTGCTCGATGCCGTCCGGCGGGCGCACGCGCGCGGTGCCCGGTTGGTCGGCTTCTGCAGCGGCGCCTTCACCCTGGCCGAAGCCGGGGTCCTCGACGGACGACGGGCCACCGCCCACTGGCAGTGGGCGGATTCCTTCCGGGCCCGCTTCCCCTCCGTCCATCTGGAAACGGACGTGCTGTTCGTGGACGACGGCGACATCCTCACCGCTGCGGGGAGCGCGGCTGCGCTCGACCTCGGATTGCACGTGGTCCGCCGCGACCACGGTGCGGAGGTCGCCAATTCAGTGAGCCGGCGACTGGTCTTCGCGGCACATCGGGACGGCGGACAGCGGCAGTTCGTGGAGCGCCCGATGCCCGACCTGCCGGACGAGTCCCTCGCCCCGGTCCTGTCCTGGGCCCAGGAGCGCTTGGACTCACCGCTCACCGTGTCCGACCTCGCGGCACGTGCGGCGGTCAGCCCGGCGACCCTGCACCGCCGTTTCCGGGCGCAGTTGGGCACGACGCCCCTGGCATGGCTCACGGGGGAACGGCTCTCCCTGGCATGCCGCTTGATCGAGCGGGGGGAGTCCCGTTTCGAGGTGGTCGCGCGGCGCAGCGGGCTCGGCACCGCCGCCCATCTGCGCGCCCTCATGCGCCGCGAGACCGGCATCACGCCGTCGGCGTACCGGAACCGGTTCGGGCCGGAGGCCAGGTGAAGTGCTTCCGGCGCTGCCCCGCTCGGTCTCGGCGCACTTCGACCATGCCGCCTCCGGGCACCTGACGTGCGTCATCGCGGTCCGCACGGGGCGGTTCTACGGGTTCGTGCGTGGTTCGGTACGGCGGGCGACGTAGGTCGGTTCACGCATCGACCTGCTGCTCCTTCGTCAGGGCGACCAGGTCGGCGTGACGGACGACGGAGCCGCCCGCGCCCCAGGTGCCCTCGGGCTGCTCGTGCACCAGCGCCCACACCCGCAGCGCCTGGTCCGGGGACAGGCCGGCGGCCGAGAGCACGGGGCGGTGGCTTCCTTCGACCAGGCCCGCCTTGCGCCGCTCCGACGGGGCCCCTGGGGAGCCGTGACCTCCACCAGGAAACGGGGTGCGTCGTCCTCGGCCGTCCGCTGTGCACCCTCGGGCGGCTCGGCGAGGTGGCTCCCGCCTGGCCTCGGAAGAAGGCGGTGTCGGGCGCGCCCTCCCACCGCAGCAGTACGGCGGCGAGGTCTTGTTGGATTGTCGCGCTCTGCCGCGCCAAGCGCAGCCCCGAACCCTTGGACCGCGCCGCGGTGCAGCTCCAGGCCCTCATCGACGCCACGATCAAGCGCTGAGGGTCCCGCCCGTCAGGAACTCGACCGCCACGGCGGTTCCCCGAAGGCCGGCAAGGACGACCCGCGAAGGCTCCGCTGCCCAATCGTCCCGGGGCGAAAGGCCGATGAACGCGGGGACGGCTTGCGGAGCGGGGAGGATCAGGCGTCCAACCGGAGCACCAGCTCGTCGATCTCCGCTGCCCGCGCGTTCGCGAACCCCCGGTCCTCGCCGATGACCTTGAAGCCGCACTTCTCCAGGACCCGCACCGATCCGGTGTTGTCCGCCGTCACCCGGGCCAGGAGCGGGCGTTCGGGGGCCTCGGCGAGCAGCCCCCGCAGGGCCGCGGTCGCGATGCCCCGCCCCCAGTGGGAGCGATCGATGAAGTACGTGACCTCCCGTTCGCCCGGATCGCCGTACACGGCCGCGTGACCGACCACGTCGCCGTCCGCGAGCACGGTGCGGGTGACGACGTCGGGCGAGGCGAGGATGCGCTTCCAGCGCGCGTCGAAGTGGGTTCGGTCCGTCGGGTCCTCGGCGGTGAAGGCGGCCATCCGATTCGACTCGGGATCGCTCGTGTGTCGGAAGAACACGGGCAGATCGCTGGGGCGCACGGGACGCAGGGAAACATCCATGGAAGCCATGGGGTCGACCCTAGCGACCGCGGGGGAAGGGCGTCGGTTGCACCGTGGCACACGAGGCGGTCGCCGGGAAGGGCGTGACCACCGGAGCGGAACCCGCGGACCGGTCGCGACCCGGCGTTCGCCCTAGGCGCAGACGTGCTTGGAGGCGCTCGCGCCTGGTCGGGCGACGAACTTCACTTCGTGTCCGGCGTCGTCGGTGAAGACGGCTTCCGTCTCGGACTTCAAGGTCATCGTGCCGAGTTGGGTGGGGTTGTCCCATCCCTCGGGCGGGTTGCCCGAGCCGTCGGAGAGCGGTGTCTCCGCTTCGAAGTACGTCGAGCCGATGCGGGCCTCGTCGATTCCGCAGTGTGTGTAGAGCTCGAAGGGAATCGTGCGCTCGGACGGTACCGGCCGGTCGGCCTTCGTGACCTCGTCGGCCTGGGTGCAGCCCACGAGGACCCCGGCAACCAGGGCGAGTGCGGGGATCGTTCGTTGCGTCCTCTTCGTCATGGCCCTTCGACGTCCCGGGCGGGCCGGCGGTTCCGAACTCCACTGCTCCGTTGACCCGCTGGCCCCGTGCGGTGCGCAGCAGTCATCGGAAGAAGGCCCGTTGGGGCCGGACTCCTGGCGCGACGGCCTCGGGGGTGAGGGGGCGCGGGGGCGCGGGGGCGCGGGGGCGCGCCTCGGCACGTTCCGTCGACTTTTGATCACGGTTCGATAACGCGGCGGGATGGGGTGGGGGCAAAGGCATCGGTGGTATTGAACGCCCTTTGCCAGAACGACGAGGAAGCCCGTGAACGACGTCAGGTGCCGTCCGCTCCCGTGCCGTGCAGCCGGCGGAGCCGTTGTGCTCGCCCCGGTCGCCGGCCGGCCCGCCGCCCGGGTCCAGGGAGTCCCTTCGGAGGCGGACCGGTCGATCGGGGACTCCCGGCGGCGTCGGCACCGCATCCGTGTCGTGGCGTCGGAGTCCATCCGGTGCGGCGGCGGGACGGTGTCCCGTGGTCCGAACCGGGCGGGTTCCTCGACGTTCCGTCGGCCGAGGGCGCCCTGAGCGCCCAGGACTCGTGTCGTCCGCCCGAGGGGCGGTGGATGCGGGCGGGCGCCCCTCGTCGTCCGTCCGTCGGCGTCCGTGGAGCACCACGGACGCCCAGCAGTGGAACGTACGTCTATTCTCGCTGGGCGACGCCTACCGGATGAACATATTCCGGTAGGGCGTGCGGGGAACGACCGGCTGCCGAGCTCCCTGCTGGGGGCTGCCGCCAGGTCTCCCCGGGCATGCCGACCCCACGTCGTCCGGCCGGACTTCAGGAGCACCATGACGGAGTACGCGGGACCGCCCATCGCCGAGCGTTCGGACGCGGAGTTGGCGGAGCTGATACGAGCCGGCTCGGCACCGGGGGCGATGACCGAGCTGTACGCGCGCCACCGGTCCGCCGTGCTGGCCTATGCGCGGACGTGCTGCCGCGATGCGCACACGGCCGAGGACCTCGCGGCCGAGGCGTTCGCGAGGACGCTGGAGGCGGTGAGGTCGGGCGGGGGCCCGACCGGGCCGTGGCGGCCGTACCTGTTGACCGTGGTGCGGCGGACGGCGATGGCCTGGACGGCCACGGCACGGCGGGCCGAGCTGACGGAGGACGTCGAGCGCTGGCAGGACGCCGTTCCGCACGCCCAGGGCGGCGAGGAGTTCGCACTGCGGGGCGAGGAGGACGACCTGGTCGTGCGCTGCTTCCGCACGCTGCCCGAGCGTTGGCAGGCGGTCCTGTGGCACACGCTCGTGGAGGAGGAGAGCGCCCAACGGGTGGGGAGCATGCTGGGGCTGAGCGCCAGTGGGGTGTGGTCGCTGGCGGAGCGAGCCAGGGAAGGACTGCGCGAGGCGTACCTGTCGGAACACGCGCACGGCCCGAAGACGTCCAACGAATGCCGACGGTACAGCCCCCTGATGGCCGCCGCGGTCCGGCGGAGCCGTCGTGGGGCCGGCCGCCACTTGGACCGTCACCTGGGCGAGTGCCGCTCCTGCCGCAGGGCGTTCCGGGACCTGAGGGAGATCAACTCCCGGCTGCGCGCGGTGCTGCCGGGCGCCGTGCTGCTGTGGGGGGCGGAGCAGTACCTCTCCTCGTACGGGGCGACGGCTGCGGCCGCGGCCGTCGTGCCGGTGAGCGGGGGAGCGGCTGCCTCCGGTGGTGCGGGCGCCCCGTCCGTCCTGTCGACCGCGCAGCTCGCCGGGGCGTCGCTGGCCGTCACCGCGGCACTCGGCACCCTCGCCTACCTCGTCGTGCCGACCGAACCGGATGCCGTGCGTGCCGATCCGCCCGCCGTCCAGGAACTCCGCATGCTGCCCGAAGCCGCTTCGGCCGATGCGCCCGCTCCCCCCGACGAAACCGTGCGCACCGCCGATGTCGACGCGTCCCCCTCCACCCTGCCGGTCCTCGCGCGTGCGGAGACCACCGGCCCGTCGGTGACGGCCCTGCCGCCCGGCCCCGGCGACCGCACCCGGCTGCGGATCGATGCCACGGGGCTGTGCATGGAGATTCCGGGAGGGAGCAGGGAGGCGGGGACCCAGCCGCGCGAAGCGGCGTGCACCGGTGCGGCGCACCAGGAGTGGGACGTGATCCCGCAGGGGAAGCGCCGCCGGGTGATGCTGAGGAACGTGGGAACCGAGCTGTGCCTTTCCCACACCGGTACCACCGTTGACGGCGCTCCCGTGCGGCAGACCGCCTGCGATCCCGCCGACGCCCTGCAGACCTGGACGATCAACCGGCACGACGACAAGGGCACCGCCGGGATCTTCACCAGCGACAACATGTACCTGGGGCTCAAGCAGTGGGCACCGGCCGCCCGCGACGAACCGCACGACCCGCTCATCGCGACGACCCACCACTACTACCTCTCCCCGTCCCTGCACTTCCGCACCGACTGGTGACCCCACGGGCCGCTGCCCGGCAGTACCGGGGAGCGACGCCGGTCACCCCGGCTTCCGGCACGGGGCGGTGGACCGGGAGCCGGGGACTGCGCGCGCCCGGACCGCGACGGGCTCCCGAGGACCTTCGGCAAAGGAAAGGCAAAGCGTCGGGAGGGCGGTGGATCCCCGTTGCTCTTCTCCCGTGAAGAGCAACGGACCAAGGGGGCGCCGAACATCGGAACGACCTCCGAGAAGAGGACGGACGGACGTGTCCGGAACGATCTGCCCCCACTGCGGCACCGCCCGACCGACGGGGGACGCGGGCTGCCCTTGTGCCGGGGCGAACGCGCACGGCGACACCGAGCCGTTCGCGCAGACGTGGGTGCGCCCCTACCTCGCGCCGCCGCGCCGCGACTCCCCGTCCGCCCCGGACGGGGAACCGTTCCCCGGTACGCCGGTCCCGGTCGCCCCGCACCGACCCGGCCCGGTGTTCGGCATCGTGCAGGCGCACGCGTCGTCGTGGTCGGCACCGGATCCGGTGCCGGAACACCGCACGACGGATCCGTTCGCACCGCACTCCCCGCTCGCCCACGGGCCGGTGCCCCCGCCGCCCGGGCCGGACGTCCCCGGGCGGATCGGCCCGGAGGGGGCGGCCTTCCCGGCAGAGGACGACACCCTCCGTCTGCGTCCGGTCGCCGTGCAGTGGGTCACCGGGGAGCCCCCGGTGACCGGGGGGTCGCCCGGACCGCGCCGGTCCCACCGGAAGAGGGCCGCGGCCCGTCGCTCCACCGACCGGGGCCGGCCGGCCAGGGCGGCCGGAGCCGCCGTGGTGTTGGTGGCGGTGGTCGGCACGACCTCACTGGTCGGCGCGCTGGTCGGTACGGACGGCACCGTGCAGCGGACGGCGCCGGAGGCACCGTCC
>NZ_JBHYMF010000288.1:0-2153 GCF_042742855.1 Streptomyces sp. NPDC058877
AGGTCGGGGCGCCCGTGCGGCGGGTGCGCACGGGCACCCCGGGCCCGCGGGCTCAGAGCAGTCTGCGCGCCGCCCGTCGCAGGTCGTACTCGTGGATGATGGCCTTCGCATGGCCGTACGTCAGCTCGTGCGCCCCGCGGAGCCAGCTGATCCGCTCTTCGAGGCGGAGGAGGGAGGGGCCCTCCTCGACGGTGCGCATCCAGTCGGCGATCTCACGGCCGGTGCGGCGCGGGATGCGGGCCAGCAGGTTGCGGTGGGTCTGCTCGGAGAAAGTGTGGGACATCGGCGCCTCCGGACGCTTCGTACCGTCGCTCCTGGTACTCCTTCCCGTCACCGTGCCGGAGGGACGACCCGTTGGCAAGGGGCCGCTGCGGACGCGTAGGGTCGCGGGGTGCGTGATACGAGTGAACTGATCGCCGCCGTGGAGCGGTTCGCCGACCGGCTGCGGGCGGCCCCGCAGAGCCGCCTCCAGCGGGGTGCCGCGGCCGAGGGGCTGGCGCTCGCCCGAGAGCTGGCGGTGCGCGCCCAGCGGGCCGAGGACCCGGACCGGGAGCCGAGGACGATGCCCGACGCGGGCGTCTTCATGGTGGCCGATCAGCTCGCCGTCGCCGGGAACGATTTGGCCGAAATCCTACGAACGGCCCCGGCCGGCTCCGTTGGAGGGGAGCTGGACGAGGCCGTGAGGCTGGTGCGGGAGGCCGCGGAGCGCGCGGGGCTGTGAGCCCCTCCGAAGGCTCCTACAGCGAGGCGATCACCCGGTCCGCGAGGATGTAGACGTTCTCCTCGTCCGTGTCGCCGTACGAGAAGGTCAGGGCGAAGGCGCCCGAGACGCCCGAGCCGCCGAGCAGCACCGGGGCACGACCGGCCCGCAGGGCCTCCGCCAGGCGTTCCGCCGTCTCGCGGTGCCCCGGGGTCATGCACAGCGTGGTGCCGTCCGCGAAGACGTACACGTCGAGGGTGCCGAGCGGGCCCGGACGCACGTCGGTGAGTGCCGTGCGGGTGTCCGCGAGCTCCTCCAGGCGCGCCACCGTCCGCTCGTGGTCGGTGACGACCGGGGTCTGCACCGGCACGAAGTCCGGGTGCGAGGGGTGACGGCGGCGGGCCGCGGCCAGTTCGGCCGAGTCCTCCGGGTACTCGTCGAAGGAGTCGAACGCTTCCAGCGCCTCGGTGTTGTCGAGCGAGGTCGCCTCGACCTCCATGGCCTCCAGGGCCATCGCCTCCAGGCCCGCGAAGTCGGCCTGGCGCGGCACGAAGAGGGGGCCGTCCTCGGTCGGACCGCCGAGGCCGCCCAGCAAGGACGGGGCGTCAGCGGCGTCCCGGGCCTCCTGCGCGGCCCAGAAGGCACGCGCCTCGGCGAGCTCGCGCTCGCGCTCTTCAGCCAGCGCCTCGGCGACCGCGGCCCGTATCTCGGCGGCGGGCGTGGCGCGGGCCGCAGGAACCGTGGCGCCGTGACCGGAGGCCAGCTCGCCGCGCAGGGCGACGACCTCCTTCCGGAGACCGCGGACGGCGTGCAGGGCAGCAGCGCCCACGGCCGTGGCAGCGGCCGTGGTCAGCAGCAGGGCAAGAGGCATGGCGCTCACTGACGTACTCCCGATTCCGAGTCGATCCCCCGACTTCCTACATCAGCTTGTCCTGGGGCGGTGCCTGCTGTCAGTGCATTACGTCACGAATTGGACAGGTATTTCTGCCAGGCGTTTAGTCCCGAAACGGCTCTGACCTGCGAAAACGAACTCCCCCGGGACGTAGGTCACATCCTGGGGGAGATTCGGTTACGGCTGGGACGCGGCGCGGTTGACGCGCTCGGTCGATGGAGAGCCGAGCATCCGGACCCGTACCCTCCGCTCCGGCTCGGCTCAGCCGCTGGGTGTGGTGGGTCGCGCTGTGCTTCGCCACCGCTGCGGGCACGTGCCGCCCTCGTGCCTCGGGCGACCCGTACCCTCCGCTCCGGCTCGGCTCAGCCGCTGGGTGTGGTGGGTCGCGCTGTGCTTCGCCACCGCTGCGGGCACGTGCCGCCCTCGTGCCTCGGGCGACCCGTACCCTCCGCTCCGGCTCGGCTCAGCCGCTGGGTGTGGTGGGTCGCGCTGTGCTTCGCCACCGCTGCGGGCACGTGCCGCCCTCGTGCCTCGGGCGACCCGTACCCTCCGCTCCGGCTC
>NZ_JBHYMF010000288.1:2252-6513 GCF_042742855.1 Streptomyces sp. NPDC058877
AGCCGCTGGGTGTGGTGGGTCGCGCTGTGCTTCGCCACCGCTGCGGGCACGTGCCGCCCTCGTGCCTCGGGCGACCCGTACCCTCCGCTCCGGCTCAGCTCAGCCGCTCGATGACCATCGCCATGCCCTGGCCGCCGCCGACGCACATGGTCTCCAGGCCGAACTGCTTGTCGTGGAACTGGAGGCCGTTGATCAGCGTGCCGGTGATCCGGGCGCCGGTCATGCCGAAGGGGTGGCCGACGGCGATGGCGCCACCGTTGACGTTCACCTTGTCCAGGTCCAGACCCAGCTCCTGGTAGGACGGGATGACCTGGGCGGCGAAGGCCTCGTTGATCTCGGCCAGGTCGATGTCGCCGATGGTGAGGCCGGCGCGCCGGAGGGCCTGCTTCGAAGCCTCGACCGGGCCGAGGCCCATGATCTCGGGGGAAAGGCCGGAAACGCCGGTGGAGACGATCCGGGCCAGCGGGGTGAGGCCCAGCTCGCGGGCCTTGGTGTCGGACATGATCACGAGCGCGGCGGCGCCGTCGTTCAGCGGGCAGCAGTTGCCGGCGGTGACCAGGCCGTCGGGGCGGAAGACGGGCTTGAGGCCCTGCACGCCCTCCATGGTGACGCCGGCGCGCGGGCCGTCGTCCGCCGAGGCCACCGTGCCGTCCGGCAGCGTCACCGGGGTGATCTCGCGCTCCCAGAAGCCGTTCTTGATGGCCTGCTCGGCGAGGTTCTGCGACCGCACGCCGAACTCGTCCATCTCCTGGCGGCTGATGCCCTTCCAGCGGGCCAGGTTCTCCGCGGTCTGGCCCATCGCGATGTACGCGTCGGGGACGAGGCCGTCCTCCCGCGGGTCGTGCCAGGTGGAGCCCTCGGAGGCGGCGACCGCGGCGGTGCGGGCCTCGGCCTCGGCGAAGAGGGGGTTGTGCGTGTCGGGCAGCGAGTCCGAGTTGCCCTTCGTGAAGCGGGAGACCATCTCGACGCCGGCCGAGATGAAGACGTCGCCCTCGCCCGCCTTGATCGCGTGCAGCGCCATCCGGGAGGTCTGCAGCGAGGAGGAGCAGTAGCGGGTGATCGTGCAACCGGGCAGGTGGTCCATGCCCATCTGCACGGCCACGATGCGGCCCAGGTTGTTGCCCTGCTCGCCGCCGGGGAGGCCGCAGCCGAGCATCAGGTCGTCGATGTCGCGGGGGTCCAGCTCGGGCACCTTGGCCAGGGCGGCCTGGACGATGGTCGCGGTGAGGTCGTCCGGTCGAAGGTCCTTGAGGGAGCCCTTGAAGGCCCGGCCGATGGGCGAGCGGGCGGTCGAGACGATCACGGCTTCGGGCATCACGGCTCCATGAGGGTGCGGAGTGAGCGGACTGAAAGGGAAGTTACCCGTACGTACCGCACGGGTCATCGCCCCGGCGGTGTGACGCGGACCTCTTTTCTAAGCGGTCGCTCAGTCCATGATGCCTCCGTCGCACGCCGAGCGGTACCGCCCCTCACGGGGTTCCTACGCCTGGGCGTCCTCCGGGGTCGGCGTCGGGGACTCCGTGGCCGGCAACCGCCTCCGCCGGCGGTGCTTCAGGAGGGCCCAGGGCGCCCGGGCGCCCGTGACCTCCGTACCGGCCTCCTGCACGGCTTCCGCCGCCGCCTTCGCCACCGGGAGCATGTTCTCCCGCCGTGCCGGCTCCAGGCGGTCCGGCTCCGGCCAGACACCGAGCACCGCGCAGAGCGTCGGCAGCACGGCCATCGCCGCCGTCGCGTACCCCTCCGCCGAAGGGTGGAAGTTGTCGATGCCGAACATCTCGCGCGGATTCGCCGCGAACTCCGGGCCGAGGAGGTCCCCCAGCGACACCGTCCGACCGCCCTGTTCCACCACCACGATCGTCTGCGCCGCCGCCAGCTGCCGCGAAGCCCGTCGAGCCAGCCAACGCAGCGGCTGGTAGACCGGCTCGATCGTGCCCAGGTCAGGACAGGTCCCGACCACCACCTCCGCGCCCGCCGTCCGCAGCCGCCGCACCGCCGAGGCGAGCAGGCGCACCGACTCCGTCGGCGGCATCCGGTGGGTGACGTCGTTCGCCCCGATCATGATCACGCAGACGTCCGGGGGGCCGAGGGGCTGTGCGAGCAGCAGGGACACCTGGCGCTCCAGATCGTCCGAGCGAGCCCCGGAGAGGGCCACGTTCCGCAGCACCACCGGCCGCTCCGCCACCGCCGCAAGACCGGAGGCGAGGAGCGCCCCCGGCGTCTGCCCCGAGCGGCGCACCCCCTGGCCCGCGGCCGTCGAATCACCCAGAAGGGCCAGTCTCAGCGGGTCCGTCGTGCCGAACGCCCGGCCGTAGAGACCGTCCGCGCCCGGTGGCAGCGGCGCCGGGGCGCCGTAGACCGTGCGCTTCGCCAGTTGCGCCTCGGCGAGAAGGACCCCCACCGCGGCCACGCCGAGCAGTCCGATGCTCCCGCCGCCGTACGCCGCACCGGCCGCGATCCGCCGCGCCACCCTCGCCCTCGACATGGGGCCGTCACCTCCTTCAAGCCGTTCAGGGTCTAACTGCCCCGTAACCCGCTCCGACTACGCATACGCTGGCCATACCATTACGGAGACCCCGGAGATTACGGTGCAATTCCACGACTCGATGATCAGCCTCGTCGGCAACACCCCGCTGGTGAAGCTCAACAACGTCACAGCGGGCATCCAGGCGACCGTCCTGGCGAAGGTCGAGTACTTCAACCCCGGCGGGTCGGTCAAGGACCGGATCGCCCTGCGCATGATCGAGGCGGCCGAGCAGAGCGGCGAGCTCAAGCCCGGCGGGACCATCGTCGAGCCCACGTCCGGCAACACCGGCGTCGGCCTGGCGATCGTGGCCCAGCAGAAGGGCTACAAGTGCATCTTCGTCTGTCCCGACAAGGTGTCCCTCGACAAGATCAACGTGCTGCGTGCGTACGGCGCCGAGGTCGTGGTCTGCCCCACGGCCGTGGACCCCGAGCACCCCGACTCGTACTACAACGTCTCGGACCGGCTCGTCCGCGAGACGCCGGGGGCCTGGAAGCCCGACCAGTACTCGAACCCGAACAACCCGCGCTCGCACTACGAGACCACCGGCCCCGAGCTCTGGGAGCAGACGGAGGGGAAGATCACCCACTTCGTCGCGGGCGTCGGCACCGGCGGCACCATCTCCGGCACCGGCAACTACCTCAAGGAGGTCAGCGGCGGCAGGGTGCAGGTCATCGGAGCCGACCCGGAGGGCTCCGTCTACTCCGGCGGTTCGGGCCGCCCGTACCTGGTCGAGGGGGTCGGCGAGGACTTCTGGCCCACCGCGTACGACCGGAACGTCACCGACCGGATCGTCGCCGTGTCCGATAAGGACTCGTTCCAGATGACCCGCCGCCTCGCCAAGGAGGAGGGCCTCCTCGTCGGCGGCTCCTGCGGCATGGCGGTCGTCGCCGCCCTGGAGGTCGCCCGCGAGCTCGGCCCCGACGACGTCGTCGTGGTCCTGCTGCCGGACTCCGGCCGCGGCTACATGTCGAAGATCTTCAACGACGAGTGGATGGCCGACTACGGCTTCCTGGAGGACACCTCCTCCGCCACCGTCGCCGACGTGCTGCGCCACAAGGAGGGCGGCCTGCCGTCCCTCGTCCACATGCACCCGGACGAGACCGTCGGCCAGGCCATCGAGGTGCTGCGCGAGTACGGCGTCTCCCAGATGCCCATCGTGAAGCCCGGCGCCGGCCACCCCGACGTCATGGCCGCCGAGGTCATCGGCTCCGTCGTCGAGCGGGAGCTCCTCGACCACCTCTTCACCAAGCAGGCCTCCCTGGAGGACCCGCTGGAGGAGCACATGAGCGCGCCGCTGCCGCAGGTCGGCTCCGGCGAGCCGGTCGCGGACCTGATGTCCGTCCTCGGTTCCGCCGACGCGGCGATCGTGCTGGTCGAGGGCAAGCCGACCGGCGTCGTGAGCCGCCAGGACCTGCTGGCCTTCCTGGCCAACGGGGGCACGAAGTAGCGCGAGCGGCCGTTCGCGCAACTGGTACGGGGGCGACACGTACCCGCAGCACCCGCTTAACACGGCTCCGGCACATTGGTGGTCGTCGGCGTCACGGACTTCCGGAGCGGCTCCCGGGCCTCCACAGACGCCGCGGACGCGGAGACCGGCCCTGACCCGGGCCCGCGTCCCTCGCGGGGACCGCCGTCGTCCCGCCCCCCGGTTCCGGGGGTGCGGCGGTCCCCGCGACGACCTCGCTCCCTCACGTCGGGCCCCCGCAGCAGCGGCGAAGGGGACGCGGTCGGGGAAGC
>NZ_JBHYMF010000289.1:0-6478 GCF_042742855.1 Streptomyces sp. NPDC058877
TAATCTGGCGTTGATTTTTGGCACGCTGTTGAGTTCTCAAGATACGGACGCTTCCATCGTTCCTGTTCCCAGGCCCTCCGGGCGCTTCCTTCGTTATCCAGCTTAGCAGATCCGATTTCCGTTTCTGCCACCCGCCGGAGCGGTTCGCTGGGATTGGAATTCGCTTTCGCTTTTCCGTTCCCAGCGGGGTTGAACACTACCAGGCTTTCTCGGCCCTCCTGACCACATCGCTGCGAGCATGCAGAGGTGTAGACCACTGGGGTTAGGATCTGGCTTGATAGGTACTGCCGACCCGCGACCCAAAGCCGCGTTGGGGTCAGGCAGGAGTACGACAGTACATCCCACCGTCAGTAGAGGCAAACCGTTTCTGGTGGTCCCTAGCTCCGCCCAACTAGTACATCTCGTGCGGAACCGGGACTTCCCATGACATACGCTTCAGAGCAGTACGCCGTCCAGGACAGGTAGTGACGGCGCCACACAATCTCCGCCCCTGGGAGGCTTCCCATGACAACCGTGACGTCGCCGCTCGTTGGACGCGCCATCGGTCTCGCCGCAGTTCCCGACCCCGTCTTCTCCGGTGCGATGGTCGGTCCCGGTACCGCCATCGATCCCGTACGTGAGCCTTCGGAGGCCGTATCCCCCATCGATGGGGTCGTCGTCTCCATGCACCCGCACGCCTTCGTCGTGGTCGACGGTGAAGGGCACGGCGTGCTCACCCATCTCGGCATCGACACCGTCCAGCTCAATGGGCAGGGCTTCGAACTCCTCGTCAGCAAGGGCGACACCGTGACGCGCGGGCAGGCCGTCGTGCGTTGGAACCCTTCCGAGGTCGAAGCGGCCGGCAAGTCCCCCATCTGTCCCATCGTGGCCCTGGAGGCCACTGCGGACTCGCTCTCCGATGTCGTCGAGAACGGCGACGTGAAGGCCGGCGACCAGCTCTTCGGCTGGAGCTGAGCCGGGCCGTCCCCGTGACGACCGCGAGTTCGACATTCAATGCGGCGGCCGGGACCGTCGCTCAATCGGAGACAGGTGAGATGGAGACAACGCTGCAAGGCGTCGGCGTCAGCCACGGAGTGGCGATCGGCGAGGTCCGGCACATGGGCACTGCGGTTCTGGAGCCGCCGGCCAAGCAGATTCCCGCGGACGAGGCGGAGCGCGAACAGGGGCGCGCCCGTCAGGCCGTGGAGGCAGTGGCCGCGGATCTGATCGCCCGGGGCAATCTGGCCGGCGGTGAGGCCCAGGCGGTGCTCGAGGCACAAGCGATGATCGCTCAGGACCCGGAGCTCATCGCGGATGTGGACCGCAGGATCGCGGTCGGCAGCACGGCGGAACGGGGCATCTACGACGCGTTCTCGCACTACCGGGAGTTGCTCGCGGGCGCCGGCGAGTACATGGCGGGCCGAGTCGCCGACCTGGACGACGTGCGGAACCGGATCGTCGCCCGTCTGCTCGGAGTGCCGATGCCCGGCGTGCCG
Organism: Streptomyces sp. NPDC058877; assembly: GCF_042742855.1. Lineage (NCBI taxonomy): Bacteria > Bacillati > Actinomycetota > Actinomycetes > Kitasatosporales > Streptomycetaceae > Streptomyces > Streptomyces sp. NPDC058877. Next base: position 1,476 of record NZ_JBHYMF010000289.1, read on the forward strand.
GACAGCGACGAGCCGTACGTGCTGATCGCGCGGGACCTGGCGCCTGCGGACACGGCGCTGCTCGACCCTGCGTTGGTGCTCGGCTTCGTGACGGAGGAAGGCGGACCGACCAGCCACAGTGCGATCCTCGCGCGGGCCCTGGGCGTGCCGGCGATCGTGGCGCTGCCCGGCGCGGGTGAGCTGGCCGAGGGCACGCTCATCGCGGTCGACGGCTCCACCGGCGAGCTCTTCGTGGACCCGAGCGAGGAGAAGAAGGAGCAGCTGACGAAGGCCGCGGCGGAGCGCAAGGCCGCACTGGCCACGTCCAGTGGTCCGGGGGCCACCTCCGACGGCCACAAGGTGCCGCTGCTCGCCAACGTCGGTGGGCCGGCGGACGTGCCGGCTGCGGTGGAGGCGGGTGCCGAAGGCGTCGGACTGTTCCGCACGGAGTTCCTGTTCCTCGACGACAGCAAGAACGCTCCGTCCGAGGAGAAGCAGGTCGATGCCTACCGCAGGGTCCTCGAGGCGTTCCCCGAGGGTCGCGTGGTCGTGCGGGTGCTCGACGCGGGAGCCGACAAGCCGCTGGACTTCCTGACCCCGGTGGACGAGCCCAACCCCGCGCTCGGGGTGCGGGGCCTGCGGTCGCTGCTCGACCACCCGGAGGTGCTGCGGACCCAGCTGACCGCGCTGGCGAAGGCGGCCGAGGGGCTGCCGGTGTACCTCGAGGTCATGGCTCCGATGGTGGCCGACCGTACGGATGCCAAGGCGTTTGCGGACGCGTGCCGCGAGGCGGGGTTGCGGGCGAAGTTCGGTGCGATGGTCGAGATCCCGTCGGCTGCGCTGCGGGCGCGCTCGATCCTCCAGGAGGTCGAGTTCCTGTCGCTGGGCACCAATGACCTCGCCCAGTACACCTTCGCGGCCGACCGTCAGGTCGGTGCGGTGTCCCGGCTTCAGGACCCGTGGCAGCCGGCGCTGCTCGACCTGGTGGCGCTGTCCGCCGAGGCGGCCAAGGCCGAGGGCAAGAGCTGCGGTGTCTGCGGCGAGGCGGCCTCGGATCCGCTGCTCGCGTGTGTGCTGACGGGTCTGGGGGTCACCTCCCTGTCCATGGGTGCGGCGTCGATCCCCTACGTGCGGGCGACGCTCGCGAAGTACACGCTGGCGCAGTGCGAGCGTGCCGCCTCCGCGGCGCGGGCCGCGGACACGGCGCACGAGGCGCGGTTGGCCGCGCAGGCGGTGCTCTCCGGGGAGTGATCTCCTAGCGGTGTCGATGGTGTGAGGAGGGGCTTCCCGTCACTGGGTGACGGGGAGCCCCTTCGTCATGGTTGGGGTCAGTGGTGGTCGGTTCCGTCGTCGGGGGCGGGAGCGAGGGGGAGGCCTGCGTGGTACTCGACTCCCCTTTCCGGGGGGATCGGTTCGCCGGTGCGCGCGTCGGTGCAGTAGGCGGCGAAGACCTCGGCCTCGGTGAGCGGGGTCAGGGTGTCGCCCGAGAGGCGCCAGCCGTGGAGGCGGTCGGGGCCGTCGGGGTTGCTGGTGCGCAGGACGACTCCGCCGGGTGCGGTCAGGGCGATGCCGGTGGCGAGGACCGCGGTGAATTCGGTGGCGGTGTCATCACGGGGAAGTGCGGTGTCGTGGGCGTGGAGGACGGCGAGGAGTTGGTCACCGGCGGCCCGGACGCTGCAGACGAGGTGGTGGGTGCCCGGACCCGCGGCGTCGAGGAGGCGAGCCAGCAGCAGGGCGGCCCGCTCGTACGCCATTTCGCCGAGGTCCTCCCCGCACCCCGCGCAATCGCCGGCGGTGGCGAGGACGGTGGTGGCGTACTCCCAGGTGGCCCGGCGGGTTGCGGCGTCGACCAGTTCGGGGAGGAGGGCGGTGAGGGGTTGGCCGGTGTAGGTGACGCGGGCGGCAGTGGTGGCCCGCTGGGCGGTGAAGCGACTGCGGCTGGTGGGCTGGTCGGGGTCGGTGCCCGTTTCGGTGCACCAGGTCGCGTACTCCTCTGGGTCGAAGAGGATGACGGTGGTGTGGCCGCCCCGGGCCGTGAGGGTCTTGAGGAGGGCCTCGACCTGGTGCAGATAGGTGGTGTGGTCGTCGAAGGCGAAGGTGCGGTACCTGCGCATGGCTGCGAAGTCCCGCTCGTCGGCGAGGAGGCCGACGGTGCTGGAAACTTCGCGGCGCAGGGCGCGTCGGAGGTATGCGGCGGTGGTGCCGGTCCGGTTCATGTCTCCCCCTGGTGACGGTCCGATCAATGCTCACTCAGAGTAACTTTCGACACTGACAGTGACCGGTCGGAGATCGGAGAGTCGGCGGCGAACGAGGCGGCGCTGGGCTGCGGTGGTCGCGACGAGGGCGGCTCCGAGGGCGGGCCAGGCGAGGGGGCCCACGGAGACGATGCCGGTCACGAGCAGGGGGCCGGCGAAGCGCTGGGTGGACTGGGCGAGGCCGTGGACTCCGAGGTAGGCGCCCTGGGCGTCGTCGGGTGCCAGGGCAACGGAGATCTCCCAGGACGCAATGGTGTGGAGCATCTCGGCGAAGGTGAGGGCGACGGCTGCGACCACCAGGGCCGTCACGGCGAGGACGGGTCCGCCGAGGGGAGAGGCGCCGAGGGCGAGGGTGCCGAGGGCGAAGAGGCCCGCAAGGGGTGCGAGCAGCCGACGGGCGTCGTCGGTGGTGGCGCCGAAGCGGGAGAGCGGGACCTGGAAGAGCACGACGAGGACGCTGTTGATGACGAGCAGGAGCGGCGCGAGGCCGACGGGGGCGTCGGTGGCGTGGACGATCCAGAGCGGCAGGGCCACCTGGAGGATCGAGTCGTGGAGGAAGAAGACGGACTCTCCGGCGGTGAAGGCGAGGAAACCCCGGTCGCGCCACGGGTTGGAGGGCTTTGTCGTGCGGGCCTCGTCGGCGGAGGGAGCGGTGACGCGGAAGGCGGCGGGGGCGGGTGGTTCGGCGCAGCGGAAGGTGAGGGCGGCCATCACGAGGTAGGAGAAGGCGTTGCCGAGCAGCAGGAGGTGGAAGGCGGTGCTGGAGCCGACTGCGAGCGCCGCGGCGGCGCCGAGGCCGCCGAGGGTCCAGCCGAAGTTGGAGATGGTGCGGTTGATGGCCTGGTAACGGATGCGCTCGGAGCCGGCGACGCGGGCCGCGTAGAGCTTGGTGAGGACGTTGGTGGCGCGGTCGGGGAGGGCGCCGACGGCGGCGAAGAGGACGAGCAGGGGGTAGTGGTCGGTGGTGAGGAGGGCGAGGAGGGCCGCGGCGCGGAGGAGTTGGCTGCAGATGATGACGCGCACGAGGGGGAAGCGGTCGGCGAGGCGGCCTCCGAGGGGGGCGCCGGCGATGCCCGCCGCGCCGGAGAGGGCGATCAGGAGGCCGACCTGGCCGAGGCCGAGGCCGGTCACGTAGGTGAAGTAGAGGGCCATGGCCGTGGACCAGAGCCCGGTGCCGCACTTGTCAATGAAACCGACGAGGAGCATGCGGCGGCCGTCGGGGCCTCCGGGGATGCGGTCCTTGAGGGGTGGGCGGGTGGATGGGGTGGTGCGGTTCATGGGTCCCCCTTGCCAACTCTTTTGTATTGATACATACTTGATTACGTGGCAGCACAATATGCGATCGAAGGAACGACGGCCAAGGGGATTGCCGCGTCCGTGGAACGGGGCATGTCCGAGGGCGGGCTCGCCCCGGGTGACGCCCTGCCGCCGGTGCGGCGGCTCGCCGAGGACCTGGGGGTGAGTCCGGGGACCGTCGCGACGGCCTACAAGGAGTTGCGGCAGCGCGGGCTGATCGTCACGCGGGGTCGCGGCGGAACCGTGGTGGCGGAGGCCCCGGCGGTTGCCTCCCGACGACCTCCGCGCGTGCCGACCGGCCTGGTGGACCTGGCGGGCGGACATCCGGACCCGGCGTTCCTGCCCGTGCTCCGCTTTCCGGCGACCGTGGCCCCCGTCTACGGCTCCCATCGCGCCGCCCCGCGGCTCGCCGACCTGGAAGCACTGACCCGGGCGTGGTTCGAGCGGGACGGGGTTCCGGCCGAGCACGTCACCTTCGCGCACGGTGCGCTCGACTGCATCGCGCGCCTGCTGTCGACGGAACTGCGGCCCGGCGACGCCGTCGCGGTGGAGGACCCCGGATTCCACCACCTGCTGGACCTGGTTCCCGCATTGGGGTTGCGGATGGTGCCGGTGACGGTGGACGGCGAGGGACTCGTCCCGGACGCGCTGCGGAGCGCCTTGCGCAGCGGGGTGCGCGCGGTGGTGTGCAGTCCACGGGGTCAATGCCCGACCGGGGCGTTCTTCACCCAGGCGCGCAGGAACGAACTGGTCGCGCTACTGGGCGAGTTCCCCGAGGTGCTCGTCATCGAGGACGACCACCACGCGGAGGCCGGCGGGGCCGCCTCGCACACGCTCGCAGCAGCCGGACTCGACCGGTGGGCCCAGGTGCGGACCGTGTCGAAGCACCTCGGCATCGACCTGCGTTGGGCCGGTGTGGCCTGCGATGCGGTGACGCTGGCGCGGCACGACGGCCGGATGCTGATGACTTCGGGCTGGGTCAGTCACGTCCTGCAGGAGACGGTGGCCGGACTGCTCGCCGACGAAGCGGTGCGGGAACTGGTGGCGACGGGCCGACGGGCGTACGGGGAGCGCCGCACCGCGCTGATCGGCGCACTGGGGGCGCATGGGATCCGGGCGGTCGGGGCGAGCGGACTCAATGTGTGGGTACCGGTCCGGGACGAATCTGCCGTGGTGAACGGGCTGCGGACACAAGGGTGGTGGGTGGCCGCGGGAGCCAGGTTCCGGATCGACGCCCCGCCGGCCGTGCGCATCACCACGGCGGCGCTCGTGCCGGAGGACGCGATGCGGCTCGCGGCGGACTTCGCCGAGGTGCTCGGGGACGGACAGGCCACGTACGGGGGGTGACGGACCGGACCGTTGGCGGCCCGGTGACGGGTCCGTCACGCAGTCGAACCGTCCGACCCCGGCGGGGTGCGGAAAGCCCCCGGCGAGCGTGTCGCCCGATGCGCTGTCGGAGGCCCGGTCTACGGG
>NZ_JBHYMF010000290.1:0-6421 GCF_042742855.1 Streptomyces sp. NPDC058877
GGGCGAGCCGCCGTCTCTCATGTCGCGATCAGGTCGTGGCACAGACCGCCGCCGCAGTGGCCAGCGGCTCCAGACGGCGCAGCACCTCCCGTTCCCCCAGGGACTGGGCCACCTGGAACAGGTCGGGGCTCCAGCGGCTGCCCGTCAGACACACCCGCAGCACGTTGGCCACTTCCCGGACGGAGCCGCGGTAGGCCTCGGGTGCCGCCCGGTGCGCGCGGACGTCCGGGGCGAACCCGTGCCGCTCGGCCACCGAGCGGACGTTTGCGAACCATTCCTCCGGCGTCGCGGCATGCCGGTAGTCGGCGATCAGGTCCGCGGCCAGGACGACGACCACGGGTTCGGGCAGCCCGCCGAGGCGGGCGTCGTCCGGCCGGTCGACGAGTTCGTGCAGCTCGGGGAAGCAGAAGCCGTACGCGGCCCGGAACTCCGACCAGCACGCCAGGTCCTTGCGCGGGGTTCCGGTGCCCCGCCGCGCCATCTCGAACGCGGCCAGGGCCAGGTCCGGGTGCCTGGCCAGCGTGGCGTGCAGCTCGGGATCGTGCGTGGCGGCCCAGTCGCCCAACCGGGCCCGCGCCTCCTCGGGCGCCAGCGAGGCGATGTGGTCCCGGCTCAGCGAACGGAGCTTGGCCAGGTCCAGCATGGGCCCGGCGGTCCCCATCGCGTCCAGCCGCAGCGGCTCGGCCACCGCCCGCTCGGTGGGCAGGTCCGCCAGACGGCTGTTGGCCAGCCCGCGCAGATAGTGGTCGACGGCCGCCGGAGGGTACCCGGCCGCCACGTAGAACCCCGCCGCCGACTCCGGATCCTTGCGCTTGCTGAGCTTGCGCCGGTTGCCGCCGTCGAGCTTCATCAGCGGTGCGACGTGGGCGTACTCGGGCGGCCGGAAGCCGAGTGATCGGTGCAGCTGGTGGTGCAGGGGCAGGGACGAGATCCACTCGTCGCCGCGCACCACCGTGTTCACCCGCATCAGGTGGTCGTCGACCACGTGTGCCAGGTGGTACGTGGGCAGTCTGACTCCGGTGGCGTCCGCGGACTTCATCAGGACCACGTCGTTGCCGTTGTCCAACATGGTCAGGGACCCGCGGACGAGGTCCTGGAAGCGCACCCGGCCCGGCAGCCCGACGGGGCAGCGCAGCCGCACCACGTAAGGCTGCCCGGCCGCGATCCTGGCACCGGCCTCCGGCACGGACAACGAGCGGCAACGGGCCCACTTGCCGTAGTAGCCGAGCGGGGAACGGGTGCGCCGCTGCTCGCCGACGTGGCGCTCCAACTCCTCGGGGGTGCAGAAGCACGGGTACGCCCGTTGCTCGCGGACCAGCTCGCGCACGTACGACAGGTAGACGGCGGCGCGATCGGACTGCCGGTACGGCCCCCATGGGCCGTCCGGCCCGCCCTCGTCTGGTTCGAGCCCGAAGTAGCGGAAGACCCGCGCGAACTCCTCTGCCGCGCCGGCCACTTCCCGTTCCTTGTCGGTGTCCTCGATGCGGAGCAGGTACGTGCCGCCCGAGCGGTGCGCGAGATCGCGCGCCAAGGTCGCCACGTACAGGCCGCCCAAGTGCATCGATCCGGTGGGACTGGGAGCGAACCGGGTCACCCGGGCCCGCGGCGGCAGCTCCCGTGGTGCGTAGTGCTGCTCCCAGTGGGCGGGCGGGAGCAGATCGGTGGGGAACCAGGAGTCGATGGTGTCACGGTCCTGCATGGCTCGTCCTTCCGTCGCGTTGCCTCGGGTGCGGCGGCCAGATGGGCCACGGCCGCGTCGGGACGTCGACGTTAGGGCGCACGGACCGCGGTGCGGCCGGCCGGACGGGCCGGGAGTGTGGGAACCCGTACTCCCGATGCCCCTGGATGCCCCCGGGGGGCCCGTGCTGCGCGAGTCTTGAACCGGACGGTGACGGCGGCGGAGGAGAGGAGGCGGGTGTGCTGCGCGTGCTGCTGCTCGGATTCGGAGCGCTGGCCGTGGGAACCGACGCCTATGTGACGGCCGGGCTGCTTCCCGCGATGGGGCGGGACCTGCACGAGCCCGCCTCGGTCACCGGGCAGCTGGTGACGGTTTTCATGCTCTGCTACGCCCTGCTCGCCCCGCTGGTGGGCGCGGCTCTTGCGCGATGGGGCGTCCGGCAGGTCCTGCTCGCCGCACTGGTGCTGTTCTGCCTGGCCAACGCTGCCACGGCGATGGTGTCCGGCCTGCCCGCGCTGATGGTGGCGCGCGGGTTGGCCGGGGTGGCCGCCGGGGTGTTCATGCCCGTCGCCGCGATCGCGGCGACGGGGCTCGTCGGCCTCGAGCGGCGTGGACGGGCGTTGGCCGTGGTGCTGGGCGGCCTGAGCTCGGGCACGGTGATCGGCGTGCCGGCCGGGCTGCTGCTGGCTGCGCACACCGGTTGGCGGTCGGCCCTGTGGCTGGTCACCGGGATCGGTGCGGTGGCGCTCGTCGGGGCCGCCCTGCTGCTGCCGGACGTCACCGGCGCCGCGATGCCGTCCCTGCGCGAGCGCGCCGCCCAGCTCGCTGACTTCCGGGTGGTCGCCGTGGTGCTCACCACGTTCCTCCAGACCGTGGCCAGCCTGGGCCTTTACACCTATCTGGTGCCGGTGCTTGACGCGTCCGGCGTCACCGGGCACCAGACGGCGCTGTGGCTCTGGGGGGCCGGCGGGGTCGCGGGCAGCCTCCTGGTGGGACCGCTGCTCGACCGCACCGGTCGGGCCGGGACCCATGTGACGGCGCTGCTGGTCGCGCTGTCCGGGGGACTGGCCCTCCTGCCGCTGCTCGGCGGCGCCGCCGTCCTGCTCTCGCTGGTGCTGTGGGGGGCGGTCGGTTGGGCGTTCGTGGTGCCGCAGCAGCACCGGCTGCTCGCCCTGCGACCGCGCGGCGGCGCCGCCGTCCTCGCGCTGAACAGCTCCGCCACCTACCTGGGCGGATCGGCCGGCGCCGCGCTCGGCGGAACGGTGCTGTCCGCCGGGACCGCTCCCCGCCACCTGCCGCTGGTGGCGGCGGCCGTGGCAGCCGCGGCCTGTGTGCTGCACGTCCTCACCCGCCGACGCTCGTCGGCGGTTCCCCACCCCGCCCCCGCGCCGGCCCCGCAGTCGGGGCCCGAACAGAACGGAGACTCCCATGCGGTTCGGAGCTAACCTGCCCAACTACGGTCCGGCGACCACGCCCGCGAGCATGCTGGAGTGGGCGCAGCGGCTGGAGGGGCTCGGATACCACCAGCTGATGGTCTCCGACCACGTGGCGAGCACCTCCGAGGTGGAGAGCCTGTTCCCCGCGCCGTTCTATGACCCGTTCACCGTGCTCGCCTGGCTTGCGGGGGTCACGCACGGGGTCCGCCTCGGGACGACCGTGGCGATCCTGCCGTACCGTCACCCCCTGCTCGTGGCCCGCCAGGTGGCCAACATCGACCAGCTCAGCGGAGGCCGGTTCGTCTTCGGCGCCGCAGCCGGTTGGGCGCCGGGCGAGTTCGCCGCGCTGGGCGTCCCCTATGCCCGCAGGGGTGCTCGCAGCGATGAGTACCTGCGCGTGATGAAGGCGTTCTGGACCCAGGACGTCATCGCGCACGACGGGGAGTTCGTCTCCTTCGGCCCCGTGCGGACCGGGCCCCGGCCGGTGCGGCCCGAGGGGCCCGAAGTGTGGATCGGCGGCCACAGTGCGGGTGCCCTGCGGCGGGCCGTGCGCTACGGAGACGCCTGGCACCCCACTTCCGTCACCGCCGACTGGCTGGTGCACGCCGGGCTGCCCGCCCTGCGGGACACCGCCAAGCGGCTGGACCGTCCGGTTCCGGCGCTCGCCCCGCGGATCAAGCTGCGGCTGACCAGTCGTCCGCTGCCGGCGGGGCGGGTCCTCGGCGAGGGCAGCGTGGAGCAGATCCACGAGGACCTGAGCCTGCTGGAGCGGTTGGGTGCGGAGGCGGTCGTCCTCGACCCCACGTTTCCCGCGCAGGTGCGCACGGCCGGGCGCGCTGAGGCCGACCTCGCCGCGTTCGCGCGCCTGGCGGCCGAAGTGATCGACCTGGAACACGGCCGCCTGCGTTGACGTTGCGTCGGACATGGACAGAGAGACGCCGGGTCCGGCCATGGACAAGGGGGCCGTCACGGCCAGGCCGTACGGCAGCGAACCGGATCTGCGCAAGCTGCGGGTGCTGATGGAGCTGGACCGGCGGGGCACGGTCAGTGCGGTGGCGGCCTCGCTGCACCTGACCCCTTCGGCAGTGTCACAGCAACTTGCAGGCCTGGCGAAGGAGCTGGGAGTCCCACTGACCGAACCGGTGGGCCGGCGGCTGCGGTTGACCGGAGCGGCGAGGGTGGTGCTCCGCAGCGCCGAGGAGATCTTCGCGTGCATCGACCGCTTGCACCGCTCCCTGGCCGAGTACGGCGACGGCGAGCGGGGAGAGGTGTCCGTGTCCGGGTTCGGTACCACGCTCGCACCACTCATCCTCCCGGCCGCCGGCATCGTCAAGCGGCGCAGTCCCGGACTGCGCACGACACTCGCCGAGGTCGATCCGCCGGCCAGCTTCGAGATGCTGGAGCAGGGCCGCACCGACGTGGTCATCGCGGTGGAATCCCCGTCGGTCCCGGCCTTCGACACCCGCTTCGACAAGCACCCCCTGATGACCGAGGTGTTCGACGTGGCGCTGCCCGCCGGGCATCCGATGGTGCAGGCCCCCGCGCTGACGCTCGCGGACCTCGCCGAGGACGCATGGATCTTCGCCACGGTCGGCATGTGCCAGGAGATCCCGCTGGCGGCGTGTGCGGCGGCCGGCTTCACCCCGCAGGCGACCCATGTCATCGGAGAGTGGGACGCCACGCTGGCGGCGGTCCGTGAAGGGCTGGGCATCTGCCTCGTACCGCGGCTCGCCCGCCGCGGCTCCCGGCCCGGTGTGGTGGTCCGGCGGATCGACGACGCGCCCTGGCGCCGGGTGTTCGCCGCCGTGCGGTCCGGCAGCGGTGACGTGCCCCAGATCGAGGCCGTTCTTGACGCCCTGCGCGAGACGGCCCGGATGATGGAATCAGAGTTGAACGGCGCCATGTCCCATGGAAATGGAGGTTAAATGGCGACTGTGCGCAATTAATCCAAACTTTAAGTTGGCCTTCACGTTCATCGGAAAGATTCCTTGCTGGACGCGGAGCGGCGCCCGGGGCGACGCTCGTGCTGCGGGTCGACGGGCGAATTCCGTCCCTCCCCGCCTCCTCGAGTCTTTCTCCGCTTCCATCGAATGTGAGGGTCGGTCATGAAAACGGGCGCGCTCCTGAGACTGTCCGGACTGAGCCTGCTGTGGGGTTCGGTCTTCCTTTGGATCAAGATCTCCGGCTACGGCTTCTCGCCGGTCGAAATGGTCTTCGTGCGGCTCGTCCTCGGGGCGGCCGTCCTGATGGCCATCGGACTGGCCAAGGGGCAGCGCCCGCCGCGCGACAAGACGATCCTGGGGCACATGGCCGTGGCCGCACTGCTCGGCAACGCCGTCCCCTGGCTGCTCTTCGCCCAGGGGGAGATCGACGGCTCCAGCAACGTCGCCGGCATCGTCAGCGGCACCGGCCCGGTCTGGACGCTCGGTGCGGCCGTGCTGCTCGGCAGCGAGAAGCGGCTGGGCGCCGCCCGCGTCTGGGGCATGGCCATCGGTCTGCTGGGAGTGGTCCTGGTGGCCGCCCCCTGGGACCCCGGTACCCACGCCTCCACCGGCAGCATCATCTGCTTCGTCCTCGGCGCCATCAGCTTCGGCAGCAGCTTCGCCTACGTCGGTCGCTTCCTGGCGGGCCGCGGCATCCCGGTCTTCATGCTGGCCGGCGGGCAGCTGAGCATCGCGGCCTTGCTCACCCTGCTCGCGGTGCCGTTCCTCGGCCTCGAACCCGTCGTGTGGCGCGCCGACTCCACCGTCGCCCTGATCATCCTCGGTGTGGTGTGCACCGGCTTCGCCGTACTGCTCAACACGGTCATCATCACCAAGGACGGTCCCGCAGCCGCCGCCACCGTCATCTACCTCATGACCGTCGTCTCCGTGGTCCTCGGTGCCGTCTTCCTCGGGGAGTCGCTCGCCTGGACCGTGCTCCTCGGCACCGCCGCAGTGCTCGTCGCGACCGCGCTGCTGCGCCGCAAGCCGGTTGACAAGCCCGCGACCGACGGCCCCGCCGCGGGTGCCGTCGCCGCGGCCCCGGCCCGGAGCCCCCAGGAGACCGGACCGGCCGGTGCGTCGGCCCCGGTCGCCGGCGCCAAGTGAGACCCGGACGCGACGCACAGGCGAGTACCCCGAGGACCTGATCACCGACACCTCGCACCTGGTGGACTGGTCGAAGCTGGTCAAGGACGGCGACCTCGCCACCATCTCCCGTCCGGTCGACGCCCTCGGCATCAACTACTACACCCCGACACTGGTCTCCACCCCGACGCAGGGCGCCAGTTACGCGCGCAGCGACGCCCACGGTGCCAGCGACCACT
>NZ_JBHYMF010000291.1:0-6419 GCF_042742855.1 Streptomyces sp. NPDC058877
GTGCCCTTCGGCACCGGGACCGGCCGTTTCGCCGTGCGGGAGACCTATCTGCGCGGCATGAAGATCCAGCTGCGGTACAGCGCCGCCTGCTCCGCCGTGTGGGGTCGCATCGAGAACGGCGCGATCGGCGACTCGGTGATCATCAAGGACAAGGGGGCGTCGGAGGAGTCGGCCACGATCCGCGTCGACCACGACACCTACACCCGGATGCTCGCCGTCACCCCCCAGGCGCCGCACGGTTCGGTGATCATCTGCGGCAAGATCCCGAGGTTCCATCAGATCGAGTGCTCGCCCGTGGGTGCCATCCAACCCTGACGCGTCCGGGCGGGCCCTATTGGGTGCAGTTGAAATGCGGCATATCCGGCAGGGAGTGATATTGGGTTCCTAAGTCGAACTTGACATCGGGAGGCACTCCATGCGCGGAGCCACACACGCCAAGTGGGCCGCACTGGCCACCGCCGTCGCCCTCGCGGCGACGGCCTGCGGCGGTGGTGACGACAGCGGTGGCGGAGGCGCCGACGGCATCGTGAGTTCCTCGTGGGGCGACCCGCAGAACCCGCTGGAGCCCGCCAACACCAACGAGGTCCAGGGCGGCAAGGTGCTGTCCATGATCTTCCGCGGGCTCAAGCAGTACGACCCGAAGACCGGCGAGGCGACGGACATGCTCGCCGAGAAGATCGACACCACCGACTCGACCAACTTCACCATCACGGTCAAGGACGGCTGGACCTTCTCCAACGGCGAGAAGGTCACCGCCAAGTCCTTCGTCGACGCCTGGAACTACGGCGCCCAACTGAAGAACAACCAGAAGAACGCCTACTTCTTCGGCTACATCGAGGGCTACGACCAGGTCCACCCCGACGAGGGCGAACCCACGGCCGAGACCATGTCCGGCCTCAAGGTCACCGGTGACCTCACCTTCACGGTCAAGCTCACCCAGAAGTTCTCGACCTTCCCCGACACCCTCGGCTACGTCGCCTACGCGCCGCTGCCCCAGGCCTTCTTCGACGACCACGCGGCCTGGCTCTCGAAGCCGGTCGGCAACGGCCCCTACACCGTCGACTCCTACTCCAAGGGCTCGCAGATGGCCCTGAAGCGGTGGGACGACTACCCCGGTGACGACAAGGCCCAGAACGGCGGCATCACCCTCAAGGTCTACACCGACAACAACACCGCCTACACGGACCTGACGGCCGGCAACCTCGACCTCGTCGACGACATCCCCGCCTCCCAGCTCAAGAACGTCTCCGCCGACCTGGGAGACCGCTACATCAACACCCCGGCCGGCATCATCCAGACCCTCTCCTTCCCCTTCTACGACCCCAACTGGAACAAGCCCGGTCAGGAGAAGCTGCGCACCGGCCTGTCGATGGCCATCGACAGGCAGCAGATCACCGACACGATCTTCCAGAAGACCCGCACCCCCGCCGTCGACTGGACCTCCCCGGTCCTAGGCGAGGCCGGCGGCTTCAAGGACATCTGCGGCGACGCCTGCACGTACAACCCGACCGAGGCCAAGAAGCTGGTCGAGGAGGGCGGCGGCATCCCCGGCGGCACGATGACGATCTCCTACAACGCCGACACCGGCTCCCACAAGGAGTGGGTGGACGCCGTCTGCAACTCCATCAACCGCGCCCTCGGCAACAACAGGGCCTGCGTCGGCAACCCGATCGGCACCTTCGCCGACTACCGCAACCAGGTCACCCAGTCGAAGCTCACCGGCCCCTTCCGGGCCGGCTGGCAGATGGACTACCCGCTCATCCAGAACTTCCTCCAGCCCCTGTACTACACGGGCGCCTCCTCCAACGACGGCAAGTACTCCAACCCGGAGTTCGACAAGCTGGTCAACGAGGCCAACGCCGAGACCGAGACCACCAAGGCCGTCGGGCTCTTCCAGCAGGCCGAGGAAGTCCTCAAGGGCGACATGGGCGCCATCCCGCTCTGGTACCAGAACGGCAGCGCCGGCTACTCGGACCGGATCGAGAACGTGTCCCTGAACCCCTTCAGCGTCCCGGTCTACGACCAGATCAAGGTGAAGTGACGCCGTAGCGGGCCGTACAGGTCGGCGACGTGCGGCCCGGGCCGCGGACCTCCGCGCCGGGCCGCACGCGTTCCGTCCGTCCCGCCCTCCCAGCCCCCAAACCGGAGCCAACCCCCGGAGCCCCCCATGGGTCGATACGTGATCCGGCGGCTGCTGCAGATGATCCCGGTCTTCTTCGGCGCCACGCTGTTGATCTTCCTGATGGTGAACGTGATGGGCGATCCCATCGCCGGTCTGTGCGGCGACCGCGCCTGTGACCCGGCCACCGCCGCCCAGCTGAAGAAGGAGTTCGGTCTCGACAAGCCGGTCTGGCAGCAATACCTGACCTACATGGGCAACGTCTTCACCGGAGACTTCGGCACGGCGTTCAACGGGCAGCCCGTCACCGAGCTGATGGCCAACGCCTTCCCCGTCACCATTCGGCTCGCCATCGTCGCGATCCTCTTCGAGATCGTCATCGGCATCAGCCTGGGCGTCGTCACCGGCCTCAACCGCGGTCGCCCCGTCGACACCGGCGTCCTGCTGCTGACCCTGGTCGTCCTCTCCGTCCCGACCTTCGTCACCGGTCTGCTCGTCCAGCTCCTCCTGGGCGTCAAGTGGGGCTGGATCGACCCGGCCGTCTCGTCCGAGGCGACCTTCAGCGAGCTCATCGTGCCCGGACTGGTCCTCGCCTCCGTCTCCCTGGCGTACGTCACCCGGCTCACCCGGACCTCGATCGCCGAGAACAAACGGGCCGACTACGTCCGCACCGCCGTGGCCAAGGGCCTGCCCCGCCGCCGCGTCATCAGTCGGCACCTGCTGCGGAACAGCCTCATCCCCGTGGTGACGTTCATCGGCGCCGACATCGGCGCTCTCATGGGCGGAGCCATCGTCACCGAACGGATCTTCAACATCCGCGGCGTCGGCTACCAGCTCTACCAGGGGATCGTCCGCCAGAACACCCAGACCGTCGTCGGCTTCGTGACCATCCTCGTCCTGGTGTTCCTGCTGGCCAACCTGCTGGTCGACCTCCTGTACGCCGTACTCGACCCGAGGATTCGCTATGCCTGAGCCCTTTGAGCCGCTTGAGTCGTACGACGAAGGGCGGGCCATCGCCTCGACCGGCGCCGGGGGCGCGGCCGACCTCGGCACCGCCGAGGCGGAGACGCTGGAGAAGAACCCGGCCGGCCCCGAAGGCACCGGCCCCGACAAGAAGCCCCGCTCGCTCTGGTCCGACGCCTGGCGCGACCTGCGCCGCAACCCGGTCTTCATCGTCTCCGGGCTCATCATCCTCTTCCTGGTCATCATCTCCATCTGGCCCTCGCTGATCGCCTCCGGAGACCCCCTCGACTGCGACCTGGCCAAGTCCCAGGAAGGCTCCCAACCGGGCCACCCCTTCGGCTTCAACGGCCAGGGCTGCGACGTCTACACCCGCGTGGTCTACGGCGCCCGCGCCTCCGTCACCGTCGGCGTCTGCGCCACCCTCGGGGTCGCCGTCCTCGGCTCCCTCCTCGGTGGCCTCGCGGGCTTCTTCGGCGGGGCCTGGGACGGCATCCTCTCCCGGCTCACCGACGTCTTCTTCGCCATCCCGGTCGTCCTCGGCGGCCTCGTGCTGCTCTCCGTGGTGACCAGCACCACCGTCTGGCCCGTCGTCGGCTTCATGGTGCTGCTCGGCTGGCCGCAGCTCTCCCGCATCGCCCGCGGCTCCGTCATCACCGCCAAGCAGAACGACTACGTCCACGCCGCCCGCGCGCTCGGCGCCTCCAGCCCGCGGATGTTGTTCCGCCACATCGCGCCGAACGCCGTCGCCCCGGTGATCGTCGTCGCCACCATCGCCCTCGGCACGTACATCGCCCTCGAAGCGACCCTGTCCTACCTCGGCGTCGGACTGAAGCCGCCCACCGTCTCCTGGGGCATCGACATCTCCTCCGCCTCGCCGTACATCCGCAATGCCCCGCACATGCTGCTCTGGCCGGCCGGTGCGCTCGCCGTCACAGTGCTCGCGTTCATCATGCTCGGCGACGCGGTGCGCGACGCCCTCGACCCGAAGCTGAGGTAGCGCCATGCTGCTCGAAGTGCGTGACCTGCACGTGGAGTTCCACACCCGGGACGGAGTGGCCAAGGCGGTCAACGGCGTCAACTACTCCGTGGAAGCGGGGGAGACCCTCGCCGTCCTCGGTGAGTCCGGCTCCGGCAAGTCCGTGACCGCCCAGGCGATCATGGGCATCCTCGACATCCCTCCGGGCAAGATCAGCGGGGGCGAGATCCTCTTCCAGGGCCAGGACCTCCTCAAGCTCAAGGAGGAGGAGCGGCGCAAGGTCCGCGGCGCGAAGATGGCGATGATCTTCCAGGACGCGCTGTCCTCCCTCAACCCCGTCCTCAGCGTCGGCGACCAGCTCGGCGAGATGTTCCAGGTCCACAAGGGCATGTCCCGCAAGGACTCCCGGGCCAAGGCCGTCGAGCTCATGGACCGGGTCCGCATCCCCGCCGCCAAGGAGCGCGTCGGCCAGTACCCGCACCAGTTCTCCGGCGGCATGCGCCAGCGCATCATGATCGCCATGGCGCTCGCCCTCGAACCCGAACTGATCATTGCCGACGAGCCCACCACCGCCCTTGACGTCACCGTCCAGGCCCAGGTCATGGACCTCCTCGCCGAGCTCCAGCGCGAACTCAACATGGGGCTCATCCTCATCACCCACGACCTCGGCGTCGTCGCCGACGTCGCCGACAAGATCGCCGTGATGTACGCCGGCCGGATCGTCGAGCAGGCACCCGTCCACGAGATCTACAAGAGCCCCGCCCATCCCTACACCCGGGGGCTGCTGGACTCGATCCCGCGCCTGGACCAGAAGGGCCAGGAGCTCTACGCGATCAAGGGGCTGCCCCCCAACCTGCTGGCCATCCCGCCCGGTTGCGCCTTCAACCCCCGCTGCCCCATGGCCCAGGACGTCTGCCGGACCGACGAGCCCCCGCTGTACGACGTGACCGGGTCCCCGGTGCCGCGCACCAGCGCCTGCCACTTCTGGAAGGAGTGCCTCCATGGCTGAGGCGATTCTCGAAGTCCGGGACCTCCACAAGCACTACCCGCTGACCCAGGGCATCCTCTTCAAGAAGCAGGTCGGCGCCGTCAAGGCCGTCGACGGCGTCGACTTCGACCTCGCCGCCGGCGAAACCCTCGGCATCGTGGGGGAGTCCGGCTGCGGGAAGTCCACCGTCGCGAAGATGCTGGTCAACCTGGAGACCCCGACCTCCGGGAGCATCCGCTACAAGGGGGAGGACATCACCAAGCTCTCCCCGCGCGCGCTGAAGGCCGTCCGCCGCAACATCCAGATGGTGTTCCAGGACCCGTACACCTCGCTGAACCCGCGGATGACGGTCGGCGACATCATCGGCGAGCCGTACGAGATCCACCCCGAGGTGGCCCCCAAGGGCGACCGGCGCCGCAGGGTGCAGGAGCTGCTGGACGTCGTCGGCCTCAACCCGGAGTACATCAACCGGTACCCGCACCAGTTCTCCGGCGGTCAGCGCCAGCGCATCGGCATCGCCCGCGGTCTCGCCCTCCAGCCCGAGATCATCGTCGCCGACGAGCCGGTCTCCGCCCTCGACGTCTCCGTCCAGGCGCAGGTCGTCAACCTCCTGGAGAGCCTCCAGTCCGAGTTCTCGCTGTCGTACGTCTTCATCGCCCACGACCTGTCGATCGTCCGGCACATCTCCGACCGCGTCGGCGTCATGTACCTCGGCCGGGTCGTCGAGATCGGTACGGACGAGCAGATCTACGACCACCCCACCCATCCCTACACCCAGGCGCTGCTCTCCGCCGTGCCCGTCCCGGACCCCGAGGCGCGCGCCCCGCGCGGGGGCGCCCCCGGTGAGGGCGGGGGGAGGATCATCCTCACCGGCGACGTCCCCTCCCCGGCCAACATCCCCTCCGGCTGTCGCTTCCGCACCCGCTGCTGGAAGGCCCAGGACCGCTGCGCCCAGGAGGTCCCGCTCCTCGCCGTCCCGGCGGTCTTCCGCTTCGAGGACACCCCCGCCAAGCACGACTCGGCCTGCCACTTCGCCGAGGAACGGCAGCCGGTCCCGCCGAAGGGCGGGGGCACGCAGGGACCGCCGGTCCCGCCGAAGGGCGACGACGGTACGGAAGGGACGTCGGTCCCGCCGGAGCGCGGTGCCGCGGAGGAGCCGGGGAGCCCGCCGGAGAACGACGGCGAAGGGCCCCGGGAGCCGTAACGCGCGGGCAACTTCACGGAATCGGATCCGATATACGGACACGGCAGGGTCAACGGCGTACGGCCGTGCGGGTGCCGTAAGCCGGCCGGGGCGGCGCCGAGGGCCCTGACGAAGGCCCGGCGCATGGCTTCCGGGGTGCCGTAGCCGCTGGCCCGGGAGATCTCCTCGA
>NZ_JBHYMF010000292.1:0-6400 GCF_042742855.1 Streptomyces sp. NPDC058877
CGAGGCAGCGGCGACGCGGACGTTCGCCGCGTCGCCGCTGTGGTTACTTCAGGTAGGGCCCGTCCGTGCCGATCTTGCCCGGGGCGTTGTTGCTGCCGCCGAGGTCGAGGACGTAGACACGCAGATTGCCCTTGCCGGAGGCGGGGGCGTTGAGGATGCCGTTGGTGACGGTGACGGTCTGGCCGGTGACGGCCTCCTTGTAGGTGCCGTTGAGGATGCCGGTGAAGGTGGCGCCGTTGCCGACGGAGACCAGGGCGTAACTGTCGACGCCGGAGGTGGTGTCGGTGTAGCGGCGCTTGAAGGCCATGTCGCCGCTGACGCCCTCGGTGGAGTACTGACCCATCTGCAGGGCGGGGATGGCCCGGCGGATCTCGTTGAGCCGCTGGACGTGCTTGACCAGGGGCTGCTGAAGGGTCGTCGCCACGGTACCGCTGGCGCTGGAGACCTTGGAGAAGTCGCTCGCCGTGACGTCACCCGCGATCTTGTCGCCGTAGTAGGCGCGGCCCGTGGTGGCCAGCGGGCAGGTGGGTCCGCAGTCGATCTCCTTGCCGGCCTGGAACTCGATTTCGGAGCCGTAGTAGAGGGTGGGGATGCCGCGGAAGGTCCACATCAGGGACATGTTCTCGGCCCAGGCATCGGTGCCGCCGGTGTAGCGCTCCTTGGACTTGTTGGGTCCGTAGTCGTGGCTGTCGACGTAGACGACGTTGTAGGTGGCGTCGTTGGTGGAGTCGTCGGAGTCCTTGCCGTTGTTGTAGGCGTTGGACGCGTAGCCGAAGTTCATGTGCATGCGCATGTCGATGATGTTCATGCCGCTGAACCGGCTGTGGTCGGGGGCGTGGTAGCTGTTTCCGGCGAGGAAAGCGTTGTTGGAGGTGGGCTGGTTTCCGGTGCCCTGCTGCTGCTCGTAGTCGTACATCTCCAGCGCGGCCTTGGCATCGTCGACGTCGTACTCCTTGCGTTCCTTCCAGGTGAAGAACTGCGCGGAGTGGTTGACCGAGCCGCGGTTCCACTTGTCGTTGACGAAGGCCCCGACTTCGCCGAAGACGAAGAAGTCCTTCGCCTTCTGGGCGCCGAACCTGCTCGTGACGCGGTCCTGGATGGCGGGCAGGAAGCGGCGGTTCCAGGTGGTGCGCGGGATGTGGACGGCGGTGTCGATCCGGAAGCCGTCGACGCCCATGTCGATGTACTTGTTGTAGGCGCCGATCAGGTAGTTCTGGACCGGGGTGCTCTCGGTGTTGAAGTCGGCGAGGTCGTCATGCAGCCAGCAGGAACGCGAGTCCTCGCCCTCCCAGTTGCCGAGCCAGCACTGGTGGTAGTACGTCGACGGGAACATCTTCGAGGTGGGGCTGGGCCACTGGCAGTTGTAGATCGTGTAGCCCTCGGGGCTCTTGGCGCCTGTCGGAACACCCCAGTTGAGACAGGTGTTGCCGGTGGGCTCGGCCGTCGACCACAGGTCGCCGGTGTAGTAGGACTTGCCCGAGACCGGCTCGACGGTCAGCCCGTCGTACTCGAAGCCCGCGTTCGGCTGGTCGTAGTACCAGCTCCACTGGGAGTCGCGGACGCCGTACACCTTCGGTGTGAACAGGCTCATGGTGCCCCAGCGGGAGGAGTGGTTGTAGACCACGTCCTGGTAGATCTTCATGCCCTTGGCGTGAGCGGCGTTGATCAGGTCCTGGTACGAGGCGCCGGCGGACTCCAGGCGGGCGTCGACCTTGTAGAAGTCGTAGCCGTGGTAGCCGTGGTAGTCGTAGTCGGAGCGGTTGAGGACGACCGGGGTGATCCAGACGGCCGAGAAGCCGAGACCCTTGATGTAGTCGAGCTTCTGGACGAGGCCCTTGAAGTCGCCGCGGAACATGGGGTCGTCGTTGGCCGCGTTGCCGGACTTCGTGTGCTGGCCGCCGCCGCGGTTGTTGGAGCTGTCGCCGTCGTTGAAGCGGGCGGTGAGGACGAAGTAGATCGGGTCCTTGCGGGGGTCGCCGCCGAGCGGGGTGCCGGGGGTGGTCGCCGGGGCGTCGCCGGTCGTGGCGCACTTCTGCGCGCTCGCGGCGGAGAGGTTGCCGGCCGCGTCCAGGGCTTTGACGATCCAGCAGTACGAGGTGTTCGCCTCCAGGCCGGTGACGGACAGGACGGTGGAGGAGGTGTTGGCCACCGACGTGCCGCTGCCGCCGGTGCGGGTGACCTGGTAGCCGGTGACGCCCTCGTTGTCGGTGGAAGCGTTCCAGGTGAGCACCACGGACGTGTCGGTGACGCTCGCGTCCAGGCCCGTGGGCACGGTGGAAGCCGTGGTGTCCGGCTCCACGGCCGCGCACGGGTCGGTGGCGCTCGCCGTCACGACCCCGTCCTCGACCTTGGAATTCCCGGTGTCGAGCTGGTAGTTGGCGCTGCTGTTGTTGTCCCAGACGCCGTTGCCGTTGTTGAAGGTGGCCTGCCAGGTCGTGGCGGCGCCGATGTCGACGGTCTGCTTCACCCAGCCGGTGCAGGCCGGCTCCATGCCGACGCCCGGGGCGGTGGTCCAGCTGCCGCCGGTGGGCGCCCAGTGCAGGTTGACGGTCGTCCACCCGACCATGGCGGTGGAGTACCAGACGGTCGCCGCGGTGCCCTCCGGGGGCTGCGTCGATCCGCACGGGTCACTGTGGGTTATCACGCCGTACCTGACGGTGATCGAGCCGGTGCCGAGCTGATAGTTGGCGCCGTTGTTGTTGTCCCAGGTGCCGGAGCCGTTGGTGAAGGTGCCCTGCCAGCTGGTGGCGGTGCCCAGGTCGACGGTCAGCTTCACCCAGTCAGTGCAGGCGGCGGTCATTTGGGTGCCCGGGGTGGTGGTCCAGCTGCCGCCGGCGGTTGCCCAGTGCAGGTAGTACGCCGACCAGTTCCGCGTCGGCGTGTAGTAGTACACGGTCGCGGAGGTCGGTTCGGCGGCGGCGCACGGGTCGGTGGTGGTCACGGCGCCGTTGTCGACGGCCGAGATCCCGCTGCCGAGCTGGTAGTTGGCGCCGCCGTGGTTGTCCCATGTGCCGGAGCCGTTGTTGAAGGTGACGGCCAGGCCGGAGGCCGTACCCAGGTCGATCGTCTTCTGGTACCAGCCGGCACAGGCCGCCGTCATGGGCACACCGGGGGCGGTGGTCCAGCTGCCGCCGGTCGGGGCGTAGTGGATGTCGACCGTGGTCCAGCTCGCGGCCGGCTTGTAGTACACGGTGGCGGTCGTCGCCGCGTGCGCGGCCATCGCCGGCAGCAGCGCCGCCAGCAGGCCGAGCAGCGCGGCCAGCAGGCCGAGTCCGGCCAGCGGGCGGGTCTTCCCGCGTCTCGGGGGTGGGGGGCGGTGGGGCAGGGTGGTCACGATGGCGGCTCCTGAGGTGGGAGCGCGCGGCGGGGACCGCGGCTCGATTCGGTGCATGACGGGGCGGTACGCCGGCCGGGATTCCGGCGCGGCGTACCGCGCCCCGCCGCTGCCCCGCGGCTCTGGGGCAGCGACGAGGCTGCTGGGGGAGGGAGGCCGGGGGTCCGGATGCTACTTGGCGATCAGCAGCAGGGTGGCGCGGCCGTGCACGCGGTAGACGGTCCCGGCGCCGCCGATCAGGGCCTCGCTGCCCGGCTGGGCGACCTGGTTCGCACCCTCGGCCCAGGTGGAGGTGTCGGTGACGCGGTACCAGTTCTTGCCCGCGCCGGGGGAGGGGAGGGTGAAGTCGACGTCTCCGGACCAGCCGTTGTAGCCGACGTAGAGCGCGCTGTTCGGGTCGCCGAGTTCGGTGCCGTCGTAGCGCCAGGCGAGGGCGTGGTTGTTCGCGTTGCCCCAGTAGGCGCCGTCGGGGGCGCTGCCGGCGGGGGTGAACCAGTCGAGCTGCCCCATGCCGTTGCCGTTGCCGTCGGAGGCGCTGTAGAAGTTCGCCGGGCGCAGGGCCGGGTGGGCCTTGCGGAACGCGATCAGTCGCTGCGCGTAGCTCCGGAACGTGGACTGGTCGGCGCTCCAGGACGTGGTGAGCCAGTTGGCGGAGGAGTCCAGGTTGTAGGGGTTGTTGTTGCAGTTGACCGAGCGCAGGTACTCGTCGCCGCCGGTCATCATCGGCGTGCCGGCCGACAGCATCAGGAGGGCGAGGCCGTTGCGGGCCGCCTTGCGCTGGTCCGCCTGGTTGCCGCCCTGGTCCCAGGACAGGTTGTAGTCCGATCCGCCGTCGGACGGGCCGTAGGGCCAGGACTGGCTGTTGTTCTTGGTGTTGCAGCGGTAGAGATCACCGAGGGTGAAGCCGTCGTGCGCGACGACGAAGTTGACCGAGTTCCACGGGGCCCGGCCACTCGACTGGTAGAGGTCGGAGGAACCGGCGAAGCGGGTGGCGAGGTCGCTGGGGGTGACGTTCTCGCTGCCCATGGCGTTCTGGTCGCGACGCACGGTGTCGCGGAACTTGTCGTTCCACTCGGACCAGCCGGCGGGGAAGTTGCCGACCTGGTAGGTGCCGCTGCCCAGCGCCCAGGGCTCGGCGATCCAGTCGGTGCCGGCCCCGCCGCCCGCGGGCCGGGGAGGCATCAGGGCGGTGATCCGGTTCAGGGCCGTGTTCGGGTCGGTACGGCTGTACTGGAAGCAGCCGTGCTCGCAGGTGTTGCCCAGGACGGGCGCGAGGTCGAAGCGGAACCCGTCGACGCCGAGGGCGTCCTTCCAGTGCGCGAGGGAGTCGGTGATCAGGTTCCGGGTGACCGGGTTGTAGGTGTTGAGGTTGCCGTTGACGCCGGTGTTGTCCCAGGACGCCTGCCTGTCGCTGGTCAGCGAGTAGTAGGTGGGGTTGTCCAGGCCGCGCATGTTGTACAGGCTGTAGGTGTTCTTGTCGCCGGCGTTCCACGGCCCGCCCTCGGCGGCGTGGTTGTAGACCACGTCCGTGAAGACCTTGATGCCGGCGTCGTGGTACGCCTTCACCATCTCCTTGAACTCGCGTGTCGGGCCGCCGGCGCTCTTGTCGGCGGCGTAACGGCGGTCCGGGGCGAAGAAGTTCAGCGTCTCGTAGCCCCAGTAGTTGTCCCCCGCGGTGCCGGTGGGGTCGGCGTCGTTGGTGTCGTTCTGCGTCTCCTGGACGGGCAGGAACTCCACCGCGGTGACCCCGAGCGCCGCGAGATCCGCGGCC
This sequence comes from Streptomyces sp. NPDC058877, assembly GCF_042742855.1. Lineage (NCBI taxonomy): Bacteria > Bacillati > Actinomycetota > Actinomycetes > Kitasatosporales > Streptomycetaceae > Streptomyces > Streptomyces sp. NPDC058877. The sequence continues at coordinate 5,106 of NZ_JBHYMF010000292.1, forward strand.
TTCATCCCGGCGCCCTTGTACGTGCCCTGATAGGCAGCCGGAACGGCGGGGTCGTTCTTGGTCAGGCCCTTGACGTGCACCTCGTAGACGATGTCGTCCTTCAGTGCCCGGGTCGGTTTGCCGCCCGTGTTCGTCGTGTCGTCCGGCAGCACGATGCCCTTGGGCGCCTGCGTCCCGTTGTCGACCGCGCGGTACGACGGGCCAGTGCCGTAGACGCTCCTCGACGGTCCGCCCGGGGTGAACGGGTCATGACTGAGCTCCAGCGCGTACGGATCGGTCAGCAGCTTGTTCGGGTTGAATCGGTTGCCCGCACCGTCCACGTCCGAGACGAACCCGGCACTCGATCCCTTCGCCCACGCTGAGCCGTAGGGCCAGTTCGGCCCCCAGGCCCGGTAGCCGTAGTAGACCGGACCCGTGATGCCGTACTGCCCCTGGATCGTGGTCACCGGCACGGTCACGGACCAGACGTCGGTCGCGGAGTCCTTGGTGAGCGTGAGGGCCGCGGCCTCCTGGCTGCCCGACGCCGTCCGGTAGAGGTTGAGCTCGATGCGGGTGGCCGCCGAGGAGTGGATACGGAACACGATGTTGGCGCCGGTCGCGTCGTAGTGTGCGCCCAGTTGCCCGCCCGTGGCCGCCGTGGCCGGGGCGACGAGGACATCGGGCGCGCCGGGACCGGCGAGCGCGGCGGACAGGACGGCAGCGGCGGCGAGGGCGACAAGCCGGCGCCTGCTTCTGGGGCGGACAGGAGTGGTCGAGGACATGGCGGCTCCCGGGGGCAGGAAGGCAGGCGGAAGAGAGCCTCGACGCCGTCCCAACGCCGATGGCTGAAATTTGTTGCTGAATCTTTCGGCAAGTTAGTGCAGTCGTTGAGGGCCGTAAAGACTTTGGACGTCGGGATCTGCGTTGCGTTCGGCGCGATATGTACACGGGGCCGTAAGCCGCCCCTCTCCGTCACCGCGGAGGGCGGGCGGGGTGTCGAGTCGTCCGACCCCCGGCGCCGGGTGGACCTCGGCGCGTCTGACGCTCGCGCTCCGCCCCTCGAAGAAGGAAGACCTCGGACGCTTCGCCGAGTGACTCGACGGGCCTGCCCCCGGGGGGCGTCGAGCACGCCAGGTCGTTGTGGACTGGCTCATACCGGGCAGGGGATGCGAGGTCGCCCCTCCTCGGTCTTTAATACCGAACCATCCGGTTCCTTAGGGTGTCCGCCAGTAGGCGCTGGCAGCAGGGCAGGCACGGTTCACCCGATCATGGAGTCCTACCTTCTTGATGTGGGTCTGAGCTGGTCATTCGTAAGA
>NZ_JBHYMF010000293.1:0-6372 GCF_042742855.1 Streptomyces sp. NPDC058877
GGGCCCCGGTCGGGGGGGCGGGGCGGCGCGCGGCGGGGCGGCCGGCGCCTGCGGTGCGGTGCGGGTCCCGGGCGGCCCTTCGGTACCTGGGGGGGGGGGCGGGGAGCGGGACGTGCGGAGGGGCACCTGCGGTGCGGAACGGGGCGTGCCTGCGGGCGGGACCGTCGGTGTCGACCGGGGGCGAGGGCGGGGCTCTGCGTCGGACGGGCACCCGAGGGGAGTCGGGGCCCGTCCGCGCCGGAGGCGCCCGGGTGGGGCCGGGCCCGTCGGGGGGAGGGAGGTCAGCCGATGGTGTTCGCGACGCCCTTCTTCGCGTTCGACCAGGCCTTCTCGGGCGAGGTGCCCTTCCGTTCGACCTCGCTCAGCGCATTGGTGATCTGCTGGGCGATGTTCTGGTCGTGCACCCCGAGAACCTGTACCGGGGCGGCCTTCGCGGCGTCACCGAAGATCTTGCCGATGGGCGCGTCGGAGAAGTACGGGTCCTTGGCGCCGGTGACCTTCTCGATCGCTCCGGTGGAGGAGGGGAAGTTGCCCTGCTTCTCGAAGAGGCGGGCCTGCTGTTCGGGAGCGGTCAGCCACTTGATCAGCTCGTACGCCTCCTCCTTGTGCTTCGCGGCCTTCGGCACGGCGAGGTAGGAACCGCCCCAGTTGCCGGCGCCACCGGGAAGCGCGGCGATGTCCCACTTGCCCTTCCCGGCCTCACCCGCCTGGCCCTTGATGTAGCCGAGCATCCAGGCGGGGCAGGGGATGGTGGCGAAGGAACCGGCGGCGAAGGCCTGGTTCCACTGCGGGGACCACTGGTCGAGCTTGGCGCTGAGGCCGGCCTGCGCGGCTTCGACGGAGTGGTCCCAGGCGCTGCGCAGGGCCGGGTTGTCCTCCCAGATCAGCTTCCCGGAGGCGTCGTAGTACCGCTCCTCCTCCTGGCCGATCATGATCGAGTAGAGGCTGCCCACGCTGTCGATCCACGTGCTCTTGGCGGGGGCCTTCGCCTTGTACTGCTTGCCGAGCTCCAGGTAGCCGTCCCAGGTGGCCCACTTCGCGGCGAGCTCCTGGCGATCGGTCGGCAGTCCGGCCTGCTCGAAGAGGTCCGTGCGGTAGCACAGTGCCTCCGGACCGACGTCGGTGCCGAGGCCGAGGACCTCGCCCCCCTTGCCGGTGGCGGCGGCCCACTTGGCCGGGGCGAACTGGTCCTCGAGCGCGTCCGCCCCGTACTTCTTGAGGTCCTCGAACCGGTCGGTCTGCTGCTGGGCGACGGAGGCGATCCGCCCGACCTCGATGCCCTGGACGTCCGCGAGGCCGCCGCCGCCGGCGAGTCGGGTCTGCAGGGACTTCCAGTAGTCGGCTTCGTCCTCGGTGTCCGTCTGCTTGATCGTGACGCCGGGGTGGAGCTTCTCGTACTCCGCGTACAGCCCGGCCTCCTTGTATCCGAAGGAGCCGAACAGGTCCACGGTGATCGTGACCTCGCCCCCGGCGCCGTCCCCGGACGCGGTGTCCGTCGAATTTCCGCAGGCGGCGAGCAGTGCCCCGGCGAGAACGACCGCTCCCAGTCGGGCGGTGGTTCTCCTGGCGGCTCGGGCGATGGGCATGGGAAGCCTCCTTGGCTCCGGAACGAGCGGGACGAGCGGCAGCGGTGCACGGCGTTCGAAAGCGGTCGACCATGCTTGAGAGCGCTCTCAATCTTGCGCAGGGAGCGTGCCCCCCGGGAAGGGCATCCGTCAACCCTCGAAGGCACATCGGACGGAAGGAGGTGCCAACTCCCTTCCGTGTTCAATCTATTGACACGGCCGTTTCACGGGTTCTACGTTTCCGGCAATTTGAGAGCGCTCTCACCGGTATCCCCGTGCCACCTCCCCCATCCGCCGCGACGACATGAGGTGCTCCTTCATGCCAACCCCCCGCAGCAGACCGGCCGCAGTGCTGGTCCTGGTCTCCGCCCTCTCCGCCCTGGGACTCGGCCCCGCAGCCGCCCCCGTGGCGGCGGCCACCGTCCCGGCCGGCGCCGGGAGCTACTCCGACACCAGGCCTCCGGGTACCTCCGGACCCACCACCAACACCGGTACGCCGGTCACCCCCAAGGTGACCTCCGCGGCGCAGGGCAAGCCGGTCCCCACCAACGACTGGTGGTCCTCCCTCGCCTTCCAGCGGTACGGCGACAACCCGTACTCCACTCCCATGTACGGCCACCCGCTCACCTACCAGGCCGTCGCCGGCGGACTGGAGATCGGCTACCCGACCAGCCCGGCGATCGTCGGTGACGGCCGCCAGTACGAGTTCGCCCACAAGCGGGACCTCACCCTCGGCCTCACCGGCCTCAACTCGCCCGACACCAAGGCGGACGCCTGGTCCGACTGGACCGTCACCCCCTACTGGTCCGACGGTGCGCGGACCCTGCGCACCACGATCGGCCACGGCCTGCCCTTCGTGTACGCCAAGGGCACCGGCGGCGACGCCCGGATCACCACCGCCCAGGTGCCCTCCGTCTTCGCCGACCAGGGCAACGTCCTCGGCATCACCGTCGCAGGCCACCACTACGCGCTCTTCGCCCCCAGCGGGACCGACTGGAAGGTCTCCGGCACGACCATCACCACCGGCCTCGGCGGCAAGGACTACTTCTCCGTCGCCGTCCTGCCCTCCACCGGCGCGCTCACGACCTATCGGAAGTACGCGTACAGCTTCGTCACCGGGTCCACGGTGAACTGGAGCTACGGCGCCGGGACCGTCCGGGCCACCTACGCCCTCACCACCGAGGCGAAGGAGGGTACCGAGCGGGGCACCCTCCAGGCGCTCTACCGCCACCAGTGGCTGCACACCACCGACCCGCTCACCCCGTACTCCTACGTCTCGCCCCGCGGCACCATGAAGGTCCGCGAAGCGAGCTCCTTCACGACCTCCCAGCCGGCCGCCGCCACCTTGCCCGGTCTCCCGGGAGTCGGAGTGGACCCGGCCCGACTGCGCGGGTACCTCAACGAGGTCGCCAACTCCTCCGACCCGTTCTCCGGCGCCGTCGACACCTACTGGACCGGCAAGGCCCTCGGCAAGCTCGCCCAACTCGTTCCGCTCGCCGACCAGATCGGCGAGGGGGCCGTCCGCGACAAGCTGCTCGGCCTGATCAAGGGACGGCTCCAGGAGTGGTTCACAGCCGGCGGGGCCAACGAGTTCTCCTACGACCGGACCTGGAAGACCCTCACCGGCTACCCGGCTTCCTACGGCAGCGACACCGAACTCAACGACCACCACTTCCACTACGGCTACTACGTGTACGCGGCGGCGATCGTCGCCCAGTACGATCCGGCCTGGGCCGCCGACCCGGCCTGGGGCGCCATGGTCAAGACCCTGGTCCGCGACACCGCCAATCCCAGCCGCACGGACGGCTCCTTCCCGTTCCTGCGCGGCTTCGACGTCTACGCGGGCCACAGCTGGGCCAGCGGACACCAGGGCTTCGCCGCCGGAAACAACCAGGAATCCTCCTCGGAGTCCACCAACCTGAGCGCGGCCCTCGTCCTCTGGGGCTCGGCCACCGGCGACACGACGCTGCGCGACCTCGGCACCTATCTGCTCACCACCGAGAGCGAGGCCATCGCCCAGTACTGGTTCGACGCCGACCAGCAGGTCTTCCCCGCTTCGTTCCAGCACGACACCGCCGGGATGGTCTGGGGCAGCGGAGCCGCCTACGCCACCTGGTGGACCGCCAACCCCGAAGAGATCCACGGCATCAACGTCCTCCCGGTGACCGGTGGCTCGCTGCACCTCGGTGGACACCAGGACGCCATCCGGCGCAACCTCGCCGAGATGGAACGCGAGAACGGCGGTCCCGCCGTCGAATGGCGCGACGTCCTCTGGGAGTTCCAGTCCCTCGCCGACCCTGGCGCCGCCAAGGCCAAGTGGGATTCCGGGAACGCCGGCTACACCCCGGAGGCGGGGGAGTCCAAGGCGCACACCTACCACTGGATCACCGCCCTCGACGGCCTCGGCGCCCCCGATGCCACGGTCACCGGGTCGATACCCACCTCCGCCGTCTTCACCAAGGGCACCACCCGCACCTACGCCGCCCACAACTACGGCGCCACCGCCCGCACGGTGACCTTCTCCGACGGCAAGTCCCTTTCCGTACCGGCCCGTTCCACTGCGACCGGCACCGGAACGGGGGGAACCGACCCGGGCCCGGGGCCCTCCACCGGCAACACCTTCCAACTCCGTACCGGCGGCATCCTGACGACCGCCACCGGAGCGACCGCCGGCAGTGACACGATCGCCTCCGCCCAGGGCGCCAACCACGACGGCACCCCGCACGCGCCGCTCGTCTACGAGGTCAGGGGCGTCAACGGCACGCTCAGATCCGACGGTTCGACCGCCTTCCGCCTCCAGGTCGACGCCGGCACGGTCGTCGGCCTCGGCCAGCAAGCCCGCATCAGTTACGACCTCACCGGCGACGGCACCTTCGACCGGACCGAGACCTACCACTACTTCGCGACCGACCCGATCGACGGCTGGGAGGAGTACAACCAGGCGCGCGGCCTGAAGTCCGCCACCGGAACGCTCGGTGACCTGCACGGCGGGACGGTCCGCCTGGAGGTGTGGAGCGCGATCGGCAACGGCGACTCACGGCTCCAGACCGGCACCGACCGCTCCGTGGTCGTCATCCCGTACGACTGACCCCGTCCTCGGCGGACCGCGGCGGGCCTGGAAACGCCTCCGGGCCGCCGCCCCGCGCTCGCCTCGCCCGGAAGGGTGCGCGCGCCTCACGCGGAAGCGCGGCGGACCAGGGAAGTGGGCGTGATCACCGACCCGGGGATCTCCGGACCGGTTCCGTCGAGCAAGCGCATGAGCAACTTCACCATCAACCGGCCCATGCCCTCGACGTCCTGGTGCACGGTGGTCAGGGCGGGCGAAGTCCGTTCGACCACCGAAGCCATGTCGTCGAAGCCGACCACTGCCACGTCCTCCGGCACCCGCACACCGCGTTCCCGCAGGGTCCGCAGCGCGCCCGAGGCCATCAGGTCATTGGCGGCGAACACTCCGTCGACGTCCGGCCGCCGGTCGAGGAGCTCCGCCATCGCGCGGGCCCCGCTCTCCTCGGTGAAGTCGCCCCGGCACAGCAGCGCGGAATCGGCGTCGAGGAGCACGTCCCGGTAACCACGGATCCGGTCGATCGCCGAGGTCTGGTCCGGAGGGCCGGAAATGTGCGCGATGGTCCGCCGCCCGAGCCCCACCAGATGGCGCACGGCCTCCCGGGCCCCGCCACGGTTGTCGCAGTCGACGAACGGCACGGTCGGATCGGTACCCGGAGCCGGGCGCCCACCGACGACCACCGGAATCCGGGCCTGCTCGATCACCGCCGGCAGCGCGTCGTCACTGTGCAGGGAGAACGCCAGCGCGCCGTCGACGTGTCCGCCGCCCAGATAGCGCGAGATCCGTTCGTGGTCCCCCGGGCCTTCCACCCACAGCAACACCAACTGGGAGTCGTGTACGGTCAGTTCGCGACTGATCCCACGAACCTGCTGCTCGAAGAACGGATCCGAGAAGATCCGGAACTCGGGCTCCGCGATGATTACGGCCACGGCGCCGTTGCGCCGGGTCACCAGGGTCCTGGCCGCATGGTTCGGGACGTATCCGAGTTCCTCGACGGCCCTGCGCACCTTCTCGACGAGCGGAGCCCGGACTCCCGCACCGCCGTTCACGACCCGGGAGGCCGTGGCGCGGGACACTCCGGCGCGTGCCGCAACGGCTTCCAACGTGGGGCGGGGCCCCGCGGTCTGCTCGGTCAAGACGGGCGCTCCTCGGGCTGGGCGTGGCGGACGGACGGGCCGTGCGGACGAGCTGCCCGCGGTGGGGCGTGTGCGGTCCTGTGCGAACCAGGATATCTGTAGCGACCACCTCTCTGAGAGCGCTCCCAGATCGATGATGCGCCCGCGCGCCACCCCTTCCCCCCGGTCGGACCGCGGGGCGGCACGGCCGGGATGCGTGCCCTTCGCGGCGCACCGAGCGCTGGACGGCGGTGAAGACCAGGGCGGACTGCATGACCAGGGCCGACGGGCCGGCTGTGACGGGAGCGGAGCGGACGCACGGACCGGTGACGGCGCCGAGGAGGACGGGAAGAGCCGGACGGCGGTCGTTGTCGATGACGTGTGGGATCGGCAGGGCCGGGCGGCTCGTCACCAGAGGGGTCAGCGCACGGCAGTTGACGGCGGTTCCGTCCCGTCCCGATGGTTCAGGAGATGCGTTTCCTGGGCACCATGCCCCCACCCGTCCCTCTTGTCACGGCCTCCACCGTAGGAGGGGAACCCCACCGGTCCGTTTCCTCCCGGAGCGCGCAGTGTCACGCGGCAGTCCGGCCGGTCCACATCGTTCTCGGCCGTGCGCACCGGCTTGCCG
>NZ_JBHYMF010000294.1:0-6350 GCF_042742855.1 Streptomyces sp. NPDC058877
GCCGTACCGGGCTCCCGGTTCGTGGGGCGGGTCAGACGGCTGCCGGCTCGGGCGTGCGGACCAACTCCGACAGTCGCTCCGACCAACTGCCCTTGTCCTGGCCGAGGGCCACTTCGGCCAATCGGAGGAGCTGGATGTCGGAGGTCCCGGCCGGGGCGAAGATGTGGTGGGCGTCCCGGACGTAACGCTCGATCGCCCGGTCCGTGAAGAGTCCGGCGGCGGCGTGGATCTCCATGGCGTTGCGACCGGAGTCGATCGCCGACTCGACGTTGACCAGCTTGGCGTTCATCAGCTCGGTGTCGCAGGAGAGTCCCTGGTCGAGCAGGTGTACGGCGTGGTACGCGGCGAGCTTGGCGGTCATCAGCCGGGACTGCATCTGCCCCAGCTTCAGCTTGATCGTCGGCAGGTCGTGCAGCGGCTTGCCGTAGCGGATCCGCTCGGATGCGAACTTGGTCGTCTCCTCCAGGATCGCCTGGTGGATGCCGAGCGAGACGGCGGTGAGGTTGGCCCGCCCGTACAGCACGCTGGAGGAGTAGGCGACGGCCAGGCCGTCCCCCTCGTCGCCGAGCCGGTTGGCCGCCGGCACCCGGCAGTTCTCGAAGATCAGCTCGCCGAAGCTGAATCCGTGGAGGCCCATGGCCTGTTGCTGCGGACCGGTCCTGAACCCCGGGCGATCGGCTTCGACGAGGAATGCGGTGAGTCCCTTCGAACCGGGACCCGTCCTGACCACGACGCCGTGGAGATCGCCCACATGGCTGTTGCCGACGTAGACCTTGCTGCCGTTGAGGACGTAGTCGTCGCCGTCCCGGACCGCGCTCGCGCTCATGCCGAGCACATGACCGCCGGACTCCGGTTCGGTGACCGCGATGGTCGGCAGGCAGGTGCCGGCGGCGATCTCGGGAAGCCAGGTCTTGCGCTGCTCGTCACTGCCGAAGTGCACGATCTTGGCAGTGCCGAGCTGTGAGGCCTGGACCATCGCGCCCATGGCGCCGCTGACCCGGGAGAGCTCCTCGATGATGATGGTCTTGGCCAGGTGGCCGGCGCCCATGCCGCCGTACTCCGGACTGACCGTCGCGCCCAGCCAGCCCTGCGCGGCGATCATTCGGGACAGCTCGTGGTGGACCGTCCTGGACTCCTCCATCTCGGCTATGCGGGGCCGGACCTCACGCTCCGCGAAGTCGCGGACCGTCTCCCTGAGCTCATGATGCAGACGGCTGCTGAAGTAGCTGTTCATCCGAGTCCTTGCGTGCGAAACGCCTGCTCGGCAAGTCGTCCGAACAGGTGGTGCATCGGCAGTGGTCCCGTCCCGAACAGGCCGACGTCTTCATGGTGTTGATCTTTCCAGATCGGATCAATATCGCCACGAAGTTTGTCCGAAACAGGATCGGTTGACGATCGGATCTGACTGTGGTTCCCGTGGTCTCGGCTTGCCCCGCTGAAGTGCCGACTGGTTCTCCATGGTCACCTTTCTGCCACGTGCCGGTGGCAACGGAGATGCGTGCATAGGGTGAGAGCGTCGTTTTCTTTGCCATATGAGCCATCTCTCCCACATGAGAGCGGCATTTCCGGGGGTTCCCCTCCCTCCTTCCCGGCTCGATCCGTGCGGGAGCGGTCCCACCTCCGGCGCCCCGTTGCCCGCTCCTCGCCGCGCCCCGGAGTGCCCCGTGGTCCATGGAGGTGTCACGGAGGGTGACCGGATGTCTCCTGTCTGATGGTGTCGGGAAAGGGGTGCGTGATCACCGGGGAAAGTGCGGTATTGTTCTCATGCGCGTTCGGCCAGGGGAAACCCCAGGTCAGACGGGCATCGGGACGTGGCGCAGCTTGGTAGCGCACTTGACTGGGGGTCAAGGGGTCGCAGGTTCAAATCCTGTCGTCCCGACTTGCGAGAGTCGTAGGTCGAGGGGCCGCTTCAGAGTGATCTGGAGCGGCCCCTCGGTCGTTCCCGGGGCACGTGGTCAACGGTGGGAGGGCACCTCAGGGGGCGTCCTGTCGGTGTCGGGCAGGGACTGCTCGGCCCAGATGACCTTGCCTTCCGGGACGTACCGGGTGCCCCAGTGCTCGCTGAGCTGTGCCACCAGGAACAGTCCGCGGCCCCCCTCGTCCGTGGTGGTCGCGTACCGCAGGTGCGGGGCGGTACTGCTGCCGTCCCACACCTCGCAGGTCAGGGTGCGGTCGTACAGCAGGCGGACGCGAACCGGCGCGGCACCGTACCGGAGGGCGTTGGTGATGAGCTCGCTCAGGATCAGTTCCGTGGTGAAGGCGAGTTCCTGCAGGCCCCACTCCTCGAGCCGCTCGGCCGCCAGGCTGCGCACGGAGCCGACCTCGCTCGGGTCGAACGGCACATCCCACTGTGCGACCCGGTCGGGGCCCAGGGTCCGTGTCCGGGCGATGAGCAGGGCGATGTCATCGGAGGGCTGGCTGGGGAGCAGGGCGTCGAGCACGGCGCCGCGGCTGGCGTACGGGTCCCGGTCGGGATGGCTCAGTGCCCTGCGCAGGCTTTCCACGCCTTCCGTGATGTCCCGGCTCCGCTCCTCGACCAGCCCGTCGGTGTAGAGGACGACCTGGCTGCCCTCCGTCAGGTGCAGCTCCACGGTTTCGAACGGCATGCCGCCCAGCCCCAGCGGCGGGCCGGCCGGCAGCTCCACGATGGTGGTCGTGCCGTCCGGCGCGACCACGAGCGGTGGCAGGTGCCCCGCCCGGGCCATGGTGCAGCTCTGGGAGACGGGGTCGTAGACGGCGTACAGGCAGGTCGCGCCCAGGATGCCGCCGTTCGGGGCGGCGGCGTCACCTTCCTGGTCCATCCGCTGGACGAGGTTGTCGAGACGGGAGAGGAGTTCGTCGGGCGGCAGGTCCAGGGAGGAGAAGTTGTGCACGGCCGTGCGCAACCGTCCCATGGTGGCCGCGGCGTGCAGGCCGTGCCCGACGACGTCTCCGACGACGAGCCCGACGCGGCTGCCGGGCAGCGGGATCACGTCGAACCAGTCCCCGCCCACTCCGGACTGGGCGGGCTGGTAGAAGTGCGCGACGTCCACGGCGCTCTGGTCGGGCAGGTCCTGCGGCAGCAGACTGCGCTGGAGCGTGACGGCGAGGTGGTGCTCGCGGGTGTAGCGGCGGGCGTTGTCCATGGTGATGGCGGCGCGGCCGACGAGCTCCTCGGCCATGGACAGGTCGTCCTCGTCGAAGGGCTCGGGCTTTCGCGACCGCCAGAAGTTGACCACGCCGAGCACGACGCCCCTGGCTTTCAGCGGAGCCGCGATGAGGGAGTGGATCCCGTACTCGACGATCGCTGATGCCCGCGGCGGATCCTGGGCGTGCCAGCCCGCCGCTTCACGGAGGTCGGGCACGAGCTCGGCCGCGCCCGTGCCGTACCCGCGGGCCTGCGGAGTGGACGGCAGGAAGTCGATCAGCCGGCCGAGCGGATACAACGGATGGTCGGAGCGGATGCCGTTGACCGCCGTGCGCCGCATGTCGGCACCGGGGCCCGGCTCATCGCCCTTCAGCACCGGTTCGGCCAGGTCGACCGTGACGAAGTCCGCGAACTGGGGAACCGCGACATCGGCCAGTTCCTGTGCGGTGCGCACCACGTCCAGTGTGGTGCCGATGTCTCCCCCGGCGTCGTAGAGCAGTTTCAGCCGCCTGCGGGCCGTCTCCGCCCGACTGCTCAGCAGTCGCATCTCGGTGGAGTCCCGGATGGTGACCGCCGAGCCCTGCGGGTGGGTGGGGCGCTGGTTGACCACGAGCAGCCGGTCCCCTGCCTCCAGCACCTCGTCGGTGGCCACCCGCCCGGACAGCAGCAGTTCCGCCATCCGGCGGTCCATGCCGACCTCGTCGACGGGGCGTCCTTCGGCATCGTCCGGCAGCCCGAGCAGCCGTTTGGCCTCGTCGTTCGCCAGGAGGAGCCGTCCTGAGCCATCGGTGATCAGCACCCCTTCGCGGACGGCATGGAGAACCGCGTCGTGGTGCTCGTACATGCGCGTCATCTCCTGCGTGCCGAGTCCATGGGTCTGGCGACGCAGCCGACGACTGATCAGGGCCGTGCCGACGGTGGCCAGGGCCAGACCGACGGCGATGGCCAGGAGGATGACCGGGAGCTGACGGTCGGCGATGCCGGTCACGTTCTCCACCGTCAGGCCCGCCGAGACGAGGGCGACCACCTCGCCCTCGGGAGAGGTGACCGGCACGATCGCCTGGATCTCCTTGCCGAGCGGTCCCTGCACGCTCTCGGTGTGCACCCGTCCGGCGAGCGAGGGCTCGATCGTGCCGACGAAACGCTCGCCGATGCGGTCGGGCTGGGGGTGGCTGTAGCGGATGCCCTGGGTGTCCATCACCACGATGAAGTCCATCCCCGCCGCCTTGCGCGTCTTCTCGGCGAGGGGCTGGAGCACCGCGGACGGGTCCGGCTCGTTCAGCATCTCCTGAAGGCCCGGCGAGTTCGCGAAGGTCTGCGCGACGGAGACCGACCGGTTGCGGGCCTCGCGGTCGATGTCGTGCCGTGACTGCAGCACCATGGCCAGCAGGGCCCCGGCAGCGAGCAGCACCACGATCGCCACCTGAAGGACGAAGACCTGTCCGGCGACGCTTCCGAATCTTCTGCCTAGGTTCGACCGCACCGGTACGCCGGGCACGGGAGGCGAGACGGTTTCACAACCCCAGTTGTAGCACCTCCCGGGGTCGGGGGCGCCGGCGTTCACGGTGCGCTTCAGCGGCACCACGAGGGGTTCCCGTCGTCACGCCGAGCGGGGCCGTTCCGGATTTCCTCCGGAACGGCCCCTCGGCCCTTCTCCGTGCGCCCGCGGCGGGCCGGTCAGTCACCGTGTCCGACGCCTCCGCTGCCGAACCCGCCGCTGGAGATGTTGCCCCACTTGCGGCGTTCCTCGCTCGGTGGTTCGGGTGAGGTCTCGGAACCCGCGGTGCCGCCGCCCTTCAGCTGGTGGGGTGTGAGCCGGTGCGCCCCGTCGGTGTGGGGGACCTCCGCCGCCCGCCGGTACTCCGACATCTCCCCGGGCAGCCGATCGGTCTCGGGCCGGTGGGGTTGGGACTCCGGGTCGGGAGGCGGAGGCTCCTTGTCCTTGACCCTCATGCCGAGCGCGAAGGCTCCGATGATGACGGCGACGAGGACGAGGCCTCCGAGGACCTGGGCCAGACCCGTCTGCCAGACGCCGGCCGTTTCCGTGAGAGGGCCTGCCTCGAGTGCGTGCGTGTTCAATGCTCACCCCTGCTTCGGTGCGGGAGGTCCGGGGCGCAGCCCTGCGGTCACGGGCCACCGGCCCTCCTCCTTCGTGGCTCCCGGGTCGGCCTCGTACGCGACCCCTCCGGGTGCCTTTTGCCACTCTTTTCGGTTGGATGTCGCACTTCGGATGCGCAGGGTGTCGACGGGGTTCCTCCACGGGACGGCCACCACTCGCCGGGCCGCAGCGAGGCGGGCGGTGGAGGGGGCCGTGCATCCGGCTCGATGGACCCGACCGAAGGACCTCGTACCGGGATGAACTCACCCCAGGTCCTCCAGGAGGTCCCAGTGATGGTCGGAGAGAAGGTGCTGGTCGCAGGGGCCACGGGAATGGTCGGGGGCCTTGCGGCACGGATGCTGGTCGAGCGGGGCGGCTCCGTCGCCCTGGCGGGGCGCGACACGAAGTTGCTGGGGGAGCGGTCGGCGCTGCTGGGAGCCCGCCCGTACCGTTCCTTCGATGCCTATGACCTCGACGGATGCGCTGCGCTGGGGCCCTGGGCCGCGCAGGCCCTGGAAGGACTGGACGCGGTCGTCGTCGCCGTCGGCGTGGCCGGTTTCGGCCCGGCAGAGGAGGTACCCGAGGCCGCCGCGGAACACCTGATGACCGTCAACGCACTCGCGCCCATGGCCATCGTGCGCGGTGCCCTGCCGGTCCTGGAGGCCACGGGCGCCGTCGTGGTCGTCACCGGCGCCATCGTCGACGCACCGCTGCGCGGGACGGCCGACTACGCGGCGGCGAAGAGCGCGTTGGCCGCCTGGCTGGGCGTGGTGGAACGGGAACAGCGCACCCGCGGGATCACCGTCGTGGACGTGCGCATGCCACACCTTGACGGCGGTTTCGCCGATCGGGCCGTCGTCGGGGGGCCACCGAAGCTGCCGCGCGGCGCGGATCCCGTCGGTGCGGTCGAGCGCCATGTGATCGGTCCGGTCCTCGCCGGAGCCACCCCGCGAGGATGAGGGCGAGGGCCGTCCGACCGGTCCTTCGTCCTCCTCCCGCATCCGGACCGCCGCGCGGGGAGAAGTACGGACGGAGCCCCCGCCGTACCCCCCCCCGAGCGGCGGGGGCTCCGTTGGTCCGCCGGGGCTGCCGCCGGAGGGCATGGGGGGCGTCCCCCCCCCACTC
>NZ_JBHYMF010000295.1:0-6317 GCF_042742855.1 Streptomyces sp. NPDC058877
GGATACCGGCGGGCCGCCCGCCCGGTGCGTAGCCGTCAGGGGTGTCGCATCCCGGCCGCGTCACCGACGCGCCGGGGGCTCGCACCCCGTGGGAACGGTGCCTCAGTGGAAGAAGTGGCGCGTCCCCGTGAAGTACATCGTCACGCCCGCGTTCTTCGCGGCCTCGACGACCAGCTCGTCGCGGACCGAGCCGCCCGGCTGCACGACCGCCTTCACGCCGGCCGCGGTCAGGATCTCCAAGCCGTCGGGGAAGGGGAAGAAGGCGTCGGAGGCGGCGTACGACCCGCGGGCCCGCTCCTCGCCCGCCCGCTCGACGGCCAGCTTCGCCGAGTCGACGCGGTTGACCTGTCCCATGCCGACGCCGACGGAGGCACCGTCCTTGGCGAGCAGGATCGCGTTGGACTTGACCGCGCGGCAGGCCTTCCAGGCGAAGGCGAGCTCGGCGAGCTCCTCGGCGGAGAGGGCCTCGCCGGTCGCGAGGGTCCAGTGGGCCGGGTCGTCGCCCTCGGCCTGGAGGCGGTCGGTGACCTGGAGGAGGGCGCCGCCGTCGATGGGCTTGACCTCGACCGGGCTGGCCGGGGCGCCCTCGGCCTTCAGGACGCGGATGTTCTTCTTCTTGGCCAGGACCTCGACCGCGCCGTCCTCGTAGCCGGGGGCGACGATGACCTCGGTGAAGATCTCGGCCACCTGCTCGGCCATGGCCACGGAGACCGGGCGGTTGACGGCGATGACTCCGCCGAAGGCGGACAGCGGGTCACAGGCGTGCGCCTTGCGGTGCGCCTCGGCGACGTCGGCGCCGATCGCGATGCCGCACGGGTTGGCGTGCTTGATGATCGCGACGCAGGGCTCGGCGTGGTCGTACGCGGCCCGACGCGCGGCATCGGTGTCCGTGAAGTTGTTGTACGACATCTCCTTGCCGTGCAGCTGCTCGGCCTCGGCGAGGCCGCCCGTGCCGTCGACGTAGAGCGCGGCGCCCTGGTGCGGGTTCTCGCCGTAGCGGAGCACGTTCTTGCGCCCGTAGGTGGCACCGAGGAAGTCGGGGAAGCCGCTGTCGTCGGCCGCCGCGTAGTCGTCGGCGAACCAGGAGGCCACGGCCACGTCGTACGCGGCGGTGTGCTGGAAGGCCTCGGCGGCGAGCCGCTTGCGGGCGGTCAGGTCGAAGCCGCCCGCCTTGGCGGCGGCGAGGACGTCGGCGTACCGCTCGGGGCTGGTGACGATCGCGACCGACGGGTGGTTCTTGGCCGCGGCACGGACCATCGACGGGCCGCCGATGTCGATCTGCTCGACGCACTCGTCCGGGGTGGCGCCGGAGGCGACCGTCTCGCGGAACGGGTAGAGGTTCACGACGACGAGGTCGAACGGCTCCACGCCGAGCTCGGCGAGCTGCGCGCGGTGCGACTCCAGGCGCAGGTCGGCGAGGATGCCGGCGTGCACGCGCGGGTGCAGGGTCTTGACCCGTCCGTCCAGGCACTCGGGGAAGCCGGTCAGCTCCTCGACCTTCGTGACGGGCACCCCGGCGGCGGCGATCTTCCCGGCCGTGGAGCCGGTGGAGACGAGCTCGACACCGGCCTCGTGCAGACCGCGGGCCAGCTCCTCGAGCCCCGTCTTGTCGTAGACGCTGACCAGCGCGCGGCGGATGGGCTTAACGGTGTCCGTGTTCACCGACATGAACCTTTCGTCCCTCAATGCGGTAGCCGTGCCGGGCGAGACGCCCCACGACGTCGACGAGCAGCGAGCGCTCGACTTCCTTGATGCGCTCGTGCAGAGCGGCTTCATCGTCCTCGTCCCGCACCTCGACCACGCCCTGGGCGATGATCGGGCCGGTGTCGACACCGTCGTCGACGAAGTGGACGGTGCACCCGGTGACCTTCGCGCCGTAGGCGAGGGCGTCGCGCACCCCGTGGGCACCGGGAAAACTGGGCAGCAGGGCGGGGTGGGTGTTGACGACCCGACCGCCGAAACGGGCGAGGAACTCCTTGCCGACGATCTTCATGAAGCCGGCCGAGACCACGAGGTCCGGCTCGTGCGCGGCGGTGGCCTCGGTCAGCGCGCGGTCCCACTCCTCGCGGGTGGCGTGGTCCTTCACCCTGCAGACGAAGGTGGGGAGGCCGGCCCGCTCCGCGCGCTCCAGGCCCACGATGTCCTCCCGGTCCGCGCCGACGGCGACGACCTCGGCTCCGTACCCCTCGGGGTCGGCGGCGATCGCGTCGAGCAGGGCCTGGAGGTTCGTGCCGGAGCCGGAGACCAGGACGACGAGGCGGGCGGCAGCCACTGGCTCACTCTTTCCGTGGTGTTTGTGTGGTCATACGAACGAATCGTGCCCCTCGATACGGGGAACCCTACGAATGGCTCGACCGTCAGCAACGATACCGGCACATGGGACGGCCCCCACGGGACGGGGGCGGGGCAGGGCGGTAGCGTCAGGGTCCGCGCCGGACGCACACGCAGACAAGCAGCGGACGAGACAGCAGCGGAGACCACGGGTGCGGACGTGGTCGAAACGACAGAGGGAAGACGTTCAGCAGATGCCGGAACGCCAGTCCACGGACGACAACAACCCGTTCGCGCCGCCGCCCGAGGGCCGGCCGGATCAGCCGTGGCAACCGCGGCGACCGGAGGGCTCGGACGGCGACCCGTCCGAGACCCCGGACTCGCCGGAGCCGTCGGACGGCCGCTGGAGCCCCCGTCAGCCGGGCCCCTCCCCGGACGGCTTCGGCCGCGGCCCGGAACGGCAGGGTGGCGACCAGGGCAGCCCGGAGCGCGGGCCCGGACAGGGCCCGGGGATGCGCTGGGACCCGACCGACCCGGCTCAGCGACGGGCCCGGTACGCGGTCCTCGCGGGCGTGTGGGGCTTCTTCTTCGCGCTCTTCGGCCCCCGGGAACTGGCCCTGCTGCTCGGCGCGCTCGGTCTCTACTGGGCCATCAGCTCGCTGCGCGCCAAGCCGAAGGCGCCCGGCGAGGTGTCGTCGACGTCACAGTCGGGACCGCAGGCCCCCTCTCCGTTCCGGTCCCCGGCGGACGCCCCCCGGCCCTCCGGGCAGACGGCGTCCACGACGGCCGCCCCGGCGCGGTCGATGCGGACGGCGGCGATCGGCGGACTCGCCGCGGCGAGCATCGCGCTGGTGATCGTCGCGGTGAGCTTCACCATGCAGCTCGTCTACCGGGACTTCTACGAGTGCCGTGACGACGCCCTGACCCATGCGAGCCAGCTGGCCTGCAACGACCTGCTGCCGAAGCCGCTCCGCGCGGGCTTCGGGGTGCGGGAGTAGTCACCCGGGATCGACGGAGGACGGTGGCGGGGAGGCTTCCCAGGCCGCCGGGAGGTAGTCGTACGGCTCGTAGCCGGGGTCGTCGCCGAAGGGGTCGGCGTAGGGAGCGACGTCCGGCCCCCGCCCCGGGGCGACTCCGGGAAGCGCCGGGGCCTTCGACACCGCGACCTCCCCGGGGCCGGGCGGGTCGACGGGAGGCGCGGTCGGGCCGGCGACCCCGCCCGGGGTGCCGGCCGGGTCCACGGGCGACGCGTCCGCCGGCACGGTCCGGGGCCGCTTCTCGCGCGGGGTGCGGCAGGCCCAGGCACGCACCCCCAGTGCCACCGGAACCCCCGCGCAAGCTCCCCACAGCACCGCCGCCGCGCCCGCCCGCCACCACACCGGACCGAACTCCGCCAGGCGACCGGTGCCGAGCGGGCCGCCCGCGGCCCCCGCCAGGACGGCGACGACCACTCCGCACCCCCCGGCCGCGGCGAGGGCCGCCAGGGCCGTCTCCCGGGCGTCCCAGGCCCGTGCCGGACGACCGATGCGCCAGCCCTGGACGACGGCGGCGGCCAGTGGAACCACGAGGGTCGCCCCGTGGATCCAGCTGCCGCGCCCCTCGGCGGGCAACGCGGCCAGCAGCGGGAAGGGCGGCACGGCGGGATCGCCGCCGAGGCCCAGGGGGGTCGCCAGTGCCCCCGTGCCGAGGGCGAGGCCGGGCCCGAGCGCGTACGCGGCGCCCCAGACGGCCGCGTTCGGCAGCAGCACCAGGATGAGGAGCAGGACCGTCACCCGACCGGACCATTCCGTGGCGAGCGCCGCGAAGGAGGCCTCCGCCCGCCCCTCGTGCAGGATCAGCGAGGTCGCCGCCACCACGGCGCCGCCGCCGAACAAGGTGAGGAGGCCGAGCCCTGCCGCCCGCAGGACGGCGGGGGCCTGCCGCTGCCGGGGCAGCGGGCGGCCGAGCGCCGTCCACACGCCCGCCCCGGCCGCGGCCGTGACGACGCCGGGGAGCCAGAGCGCGGCGGCGACCGGGTCCGCGGGCAGCGGACCGCTCTCGCTGTAGGCCACGACGGCAGCCGCGACCAACAGGTACCCCCCGGACACCGCGACGACGGTGCCGCCCGGGGAGGGGCGCGGTCGTCCCCCGTTGCCGCCCGGATCGAGGGTGTCACGGGCGACCCGGTGGACGAGCAGGACGGGCAGGGCCACGAGCAGCAGGGGGATGACGCCGAGCGGGGCGGGCAGGCCGGACAGGGTGTCCGTGCGGACCAGGTCCACCCCGTGGGCGAGCAGCCAGGTGCCGGCGGCGACGTGCAGGGCGCCGACGGGGCCGCTGTCGGGGTACGGGGAGCTGATCCAGGCCGCGATCACCAGGACTGCGAGGGCACCGAGCCCCAGTCCGGCGGCAACCCCGCCCCGGACGCAGGCGGTGGCGAGCGCCCTGGAACGGCCGCCCTGGGTCAGGGGGTGCTCGGTCACGTGGGTCACGGGGCCATGCTGCCAACGACACGCGCTCATGGCGCGTAACGGGCAAACCTCCGTTGTGTCGCCCAAGATACGTTTATGTACTTTTCCGCCCATAGTCGCTCTGCGGGAGGTCGATGCCGATGAGCCGGAACACCACGGATTCCGCATCCTCCGCCGCCCTGCCGACACCGAAGGAGCGGCGCAGGTTGCGCGAGGCCCTCGCACTGAGCGAGGAACAGGTCGCCGAGGCCATGGGCGTCACGAAGGCCACGGTCAAGTCGTGGGAGACCGGGCGCTCGGAGCCCCGGGGCCGGAAGCTCGAGGCGTACGCGAAGCTGCTCGGCACATCCGGGGCGGAGGACCCGCTCCCCGCCGCGCCCCCGGCAGCGGAGCCCCGGACACAGGCGCCGCCACCGGGGCGGCGGGCCCCGGAACGGGAGTCGCCCCGAGAACGGGGCCGGCCCTCGGCGGGCTCCCCCCTCGACGACCCGTCCGCCCGCACGGGGCACCCCTCCACGACCGAGCGCACCACCGGGCGCGCCGACGAACGCGCCGACGAACGCAGCACCGAGCCGACGCGGGCCTCCTCCCCCGCCCCTGCCGCCCGCCCGGGCGTCTCAAAGCCTTCGGAGCGCCTGAAACCGGCACCCGACGCCAGCCCGGCACCCGACGCCAACCCGGCGCCCGACGCACAGCAGGCGCCCGGCGCCCCGTCGGCGGACCCCGCCCCCGCCCTCACCCCCGAGGAGGCCTTCGACGCGCTGTACGCACACGCCGCGCCGGGCCTCGTCCACCAGACGTACCTGCTCACCGGACGCCGCCGGCTCTCCCGCGAGTCCGTCGAGCACGCCTTCCACCACGCCTGGCAGTGCTGGCCCGAGGTGGCCGTGGACGCGGACCCGGTGGGCTGGGTGCGGGCGGCGGCGTACGAGTACGCCCTCTCGCCCTGGCACCGGTTCCGCCGCGCCCACAAGCACCCGGACGCCCCGCCGACCGAGGCGAACCGCCGGGCCCTGCTCGGCGCGCTCCTCGAACTGCCCCCGCCGTACCGCCGCACCGTCCTGCTCTACGACGGCCTCGGGCTCGACCTGCCGGAGACGGCCGCCGAAACGGAGGCCAGCACCCCGGCCGCGGCCAACCGGCTGCTGCACGCCAGGACGGTCCTGGCCCGGCGGGTCCCCGAACTCTCCGAGCCGGAAGAGCTGCACCGACGGCTCGGCACGCTGGTCGCCGAGGCCCCGACGACCTCCCTCCCGCCGGCCCGTGCGGTCCGGGCCGGCAGCGAACACCGGACCCGCACCTGGACGCGTGCGGTGCTCTGGGTGACGGCGGCCCTCATCGGGGTCACCGGTTTCACGGCGGCGACCGCACCGACCCGCTACATCCCGGTGAACGCCCCCGGCGAGACCGTCAACGGCGTGCCGGTGCGGGGCGGCCCGCAGAAACTGAGCCCCGAGGACCTGGAGCTCCGCGACGCGCTGCGCTCCCGGCCCAACCCCGGCCCGGAACGCCTGGTGCCGGTCGCCGAATAGCCTCCGGCCGCGAGCCGCGGCACGCGGAGGGGCCCCGCCCCCACCCGGTCTCCCGGGTGGGGGC
>NZ_JBHYMF010000296.1:0-6309 GCF_042742855.1 Streptomyces sp. NPDC058877
GCTTCCCGTCCGACCGCGCTTGCGTGGCCCTCCCGTCCGACCGGCCCCGGGTGCGCACCCGGCCGGCCCGGTGCCCGTGCGGGAGGGGCGGAGGCCCCGGGACGGCGGACGTCCCGGGGCGGCGGACGTCCCGGGGCGGCGGCGCGGAGACGGATCCGTCAGCCGGCGTCCTTGACCTCGGCGGGTGTCGGAGCCGTACCCCCGAGGTGCGCGGGCATCCACCAGGTGTCGCTCGCGTCCTTCGGGCGGACCGGGTAGGCGCGCTGGGCGGCCTCCAGCAGCTCCTGGACGCGCTCGCGGAGCCGCCGGGTGATCGCCCCCGCGTACTGGTCGGCAGGGGCCTCGACGGCCTCCCCGACGCGGATCGTCACGGGGATGTGGCTCCGCTTGAAGTTCCGGGGCTGGCCCTTGGTCCAGAGCCGCTGGGTCCCCCACAGCGCCATCGGGACCAGCGGGACGCCGGCCTCCTGCGCCAAGCGCGCGGCACCCGTCTTGAACCCCTTCAGGGTGAAGGACTGGGAGATGGTCGCCTCGGGGAAGACGCCGACGATCTCCCCGGCCCGCAGGGATTCGAGGGCGTGCTTGTAGGCGTGCTCGCCCTGGGAGCGGTCCACCGGGATGTGCTTCATGCCGCGCATGAGCGGTCCCGAGACCTTGTGGCGGAAGACCGAGTCCTTCGCCATGAAGCGCACCAGCCGCTTCTGCGGCAACGCGGCGAGGCCCGTGAAGATGAAGTCCAGATAGCTGATGTGGTTGCTCACGAGGACGGCGCCGCCGGTCCGCGGGATGTGCTCCGAACCCTGAGTGTCGATCTTCAGGTCCAGCGCCTTGAACATGGTCAGCGCGGCGCCGATGACCGGTCGATAGACGAGTTCTGCCATCGGAGAGGAACCCCTTCTTCTGGTGCCTGGGGAGGGCTCTCCCGGCGAAGTTACGCGGCCGTAGGTTTTCGGCTTTGGGCAGATCGTGCCCCATGTGGGGCCGTGTGACCAGTCCAGACGGCTTCGTAGGGAGAGATTCTCGTCACTCGCGGTCTCCGTGGCGTGAACCGAGCGGTGTCGTGGGAGGGTGGAGCCGGGCAGCTGTGCGGTGGAGGGAGCAAAGGATGACCGGGGTCCTGGGGGCGGAGGAAATCGGCGTCGAGCTGGGGGAGAGGGCCACCCTCGTCCAGTTCTCGACCGCCTTCTGCCAGCCCTGCCGGGCCACCCGGCGCACCCTCGCCGAAGTCGCCGCGATGGTGCCGGGCGTGGGGCACGTGGAGATCGACGCGGAGGAGCGACTCGACCTCGTGCGCCGGCTCGGCATCGTCCGCACCCCCACCGTCCTCGTCCTCGACGCGGCGGGACGCGTCGTCCGCAGGGCCTCCGGGCAGCCCCGCAGGGCGGACGTCATCGCCGCCCTGGGGCGGGCTGTCTGACGCCGTGACACTTCTCCCACATCCCGGTACGCACTTGACTGTGCAGGCCACCGATCGTCACCCTGGCGGAGTGCCCCCTGAACTCCTTCTCTACGGCCGGGTCCACGTGGACCTGGCCCGCAACGCGAGCGCGCGCTGTCCGGGTGTCTGATCACTCCGGGACCCCTCTCATGCCGCCCTCGCAGAAGGACAACTCCATGACGGTTACGCCAGAGC
The DNA here is from genome assembly GCF_042742855.1 of Streptomyces sp. NPDC058877. NCBI lineage: Bacteria > Bacillati > Actinomycetota > Actinomycetes > Kitasatosporales > Streptomycetaceae > Streptomyces > Streptomyces sp. NPDC058877. Next base: position 1,634 of record NZ_JBHYMF010000296.1, read on the forward strand.
TCCGCACCGTTCCCACGATCGGCGCACCCCGCCAGGCCTCTCCCGACCTGCTCCGCTCCGTCTTCCGCCGGCACGCGGCCGGTGTCGCGGTCATCACCGCGCACGGTGAGCGGCCGGTCGGTTTCACCGCCACCTCACTCAACTCCGTCGCCGCCGACCCTCCGATGGTCTCCTTCGGCGTGGGAACGGGTTCCTCCAGTTGGCCCGTGATCGCCGAGGCCGAGCACATCGGCGTGCACATACTCGGCGAGCACCAGCAGGAGCTCGCGGGAACCTTCGCGCGCAGCGGTGCCGACCGCTTCGGCGAGGGGACCGGCTGGAGCGTCGGCCCCGAGGGCGTGCCCGTGCTCGACGGGGTCCTGGCCTGGTTGGTCTGCCGGGTGGAGGCCCGGGTGCCCGCGGGGGACCACCGGATCGTGATCGCGCGGGCGGTCGCCGGCGATCCGGACGGGGCGGGCCGACCGCTCCTGTACCACCACGGTCGCTTCAACGCGCTGCGCGACTGAAGGTTCCCGTGCGCACGGTTCTCCGTGCGTTGGCAAGGTCACATGTCTGAGCGCTTGCTCAGTGGTAACGAACTGGGTGTACTGGCGAGTAATATTTCGGACGGGGCGTCTGGCGCCCCAACCGGAAACCCGCCCTTCAGGCGCCTATGCTGCGAGCAACAAGGCAGCCCGTTATGACCGATGCAGTAGGAGAGCCGGCGTGAGCTTGAGGATCGTTGTCTGTGTGAAGTACGTGCCCGACGCCACGGGCGATCGGCACTTCGCCGATGACCTGACCGTTGACCGCGACGACGTCGACGGCCTGCTGTCGGAGCTCGACGAGTACGCGGTCGAGCAGGCCCTGCAGATCGCCGAGGAGGCCGACGACGCCGAGGTCACCGTGCTCACGGTCGGTCCCGAGGACGCCAAGGACGCGCTGCGCAAGGCGCTGTCCATGGGTGCCGACAAGGCCGTCCACGTCGAGGACGACGACCTGCACGGCACCGACGTCATGGGCACCTCGCTCGTGCTGGCCAAGGCGATCGAGAAGGTCGGCTACGACGTCGTCATCGCCGGCATGGCGTCCACGGACGGCACCATGGGCGTGCTCCCGGCGATCCTCTCCGAGCGGCTGGGCGTTCCGCAGGTCACCCTGCTCTCCGAGGTCAAGATCGAGGACGGCAAGGTCACCGGCCGCCGCGACGGCGACACCGCCTCCGAGCAGCTGGAGGCCTCCCTCCCGGCCGTCGTGTCCGTGACGGACCAGTCGGGCGAGGCCCGCTACCCCTCCTTCAAGGGCATCATGGCCGCCAAGAAGAAGCCGGTGGAGTCCCTGGACCTCTCCGACCTCGACATCGAGGCCGACGAGGTCGGCCTGGAGGGCGCCTGGACCGCGGTCGACTCCGCCGCCGAGCGCCCCGCCCGCACCGCGGGCACGATCGTCAAGGACGAGGGCGAGGGCGGCAAGCAGCTGGCCGAGTTCCTCGCGAGCCAGAAGTTCATCTAGTTGCCGGGGGTCCGGGGGACGCCCCCGGGCCAGCACCGCATCTAAGGCTCGCGCGAGCCCACCAGACCGCCTTTCCTTCCGTTCGCAGGAGATTGAAGTCCCATGGCTGAGATTCTCGTCTACGTCGACCACGTCGGCGGAGCCGTCCGCAAGCCCACCCTGGAGCTGTTGACCCTCGCCCGTCGCCTGGGCGACCCGGTTGCCCTCGCCGTCGGTGAGGGTGCTGCCGACACCGCTGCGGCCTTGGCCGAGCACGGTGCGGTGAAGGTCCTCACCGTCGACGCCCCCGAGTTCGCCGAGTACCTCGTCGTCCCGAAGGTCGAGGCCCTCCAGGCCGCTTACGAGTCCGTGTCCCCGGCTGCCGTGCTCGTCCCGTCCTCCGCCGAGGGCAAGGAGATCGCAGCCCGCCTCGCGGTCCGCATCGGCTCCGGCATCATCACCGACGCCGTCGACCTGGAGGCCGGTGACGAGGGCCCGGTGGCGACGCAGTCGGCGTTCGCCGCCTCCTTCACCACCAAGTCCCGCGTCTCCAAGGGCACCCCGGTCATCACGGTCAAGCCGAACTCGGCGCCCGTCGAGGCCGCGCCGGCCGCCGGTGCCGTCGAGGCGCTCGCCGTCTCCTTCTCGGACAAGGCCCGCGGCACCAAGGTCACTTCCCGCACGCCGCGGGAGTCGACCGGTCGTCCGGAGCTGACCGAGGCCGCGATCGTGGTCTCCGGCGGTCGCGGGGTCAACGGCGCCGAGAACTTCGCGGTCATCGAGGCGCTCGCCGACTCGCTCGGCGCTGCGGTGGGTGCCTCGCGCGCCGCGGTCGACGCCGGTTGGTACCCGCACTCCAGCCAGGTCGGCCAGACCGGCAAGTCGGTCTCGCCGCAGCTGTACATCGCCTCCGGGATCTCCGGTGCGATCCAGCACCGCGCCGGCATGCAGACCTCGAAGACCATCGTCGCGATCAACAAGGACGCCGAGGCCCCGATCTTCGACCTCGTTGACTACGGCGTCGTCGGCGACCTCTTCGACGTGGTCCCGCAGCTGACCGAAGAGGTCAAGACCCGCAAGGGCTGACCTGCGGTTCTGCTGGGCCCGGGGCCGCATGGCGAGTGATCGCCGTGCGGCCCCCGGTCGTTTCGGACAACCATTGACTCAAGTCCCAGCAGCCCGTTAACTTCGCCATACGGATTGTTGATTCCGTGCAGCGGAAAACAGGAGGACGCAGGATGGGTCAGCAGGAGAAGGTGTCGACGAGCCTCGCGGGCGCGGTCAGCGAGGGCATCAGCGCCTCCCTCGCAGCGGTGGACGCGGAACTCGACCGCCGCTACCCGGGAGACCCCGGCACCCGCCAGCCCGTCCACACCGTCTACGTCCCCGGCAATGCCTTCGATGCCGGGACCATCCGCTCCTGGGGTGACCAGGCCCTCGCCGCCCTCGACGAGCACGCCCCCGACCCGGCTTCCTTCGCCGCGGTCCTCGGCCTCTCCGAGGCCCTCGCCGAGGACGTCTACGGGCGCGTCCGCGCCAAGCTGGAGCGCGAACCGATCGAAGACCTCCGGGTCGACTTCGAGGACGGCTACGCCGGCCAGGACGAGGATCAGGACGCCGCCCGCGCCGCCCGCCTGATCTCCGAGGCGTACGCCGGGGGCACCGCCGCCCCGTACATGGGCATCCGGATGAAGTGCATGGAGTCCGCCGTCCGAGACCGCGGCGTCCGCACCACCGACGTCTTCCTCACCGGCCTCCTGGAGCACGGCGGTCTCCCCGACGGGCTCGTCCTCACCCTCCCCAAGGTCACCTTCCCGGAGCAGATCACCGCCTTCGTCCGTCTCCTGGACGCCTTCGAAAAGGCCCACGGCCTCGATGCGGGCCGCCTCGGCTTCGAGATCCAGATCGAGACCAGCCAGGCCATCCTGGCCGCCGACGGCACCGCCGCGGTCGCCCGCATGATCGGCGCCGCCGAGGGCCGTGCCACCGGACTGCACTACGGAACCTTCGACTACAGCGCCTGCCTCGGCGTCTCCGCCGCCTACCAGGCCAGTGACCACCCGGCTGCCGACCACGCCAAGGCCATCATGCAGGTGGCCGCCGCCGGCACCGGCGTCCGCGTCTCCGACGGCTCCACCAACGTCCTGCCCGTCGGCACCACCCAGCACGTCCACGAGGCCTGGCGCCTCCACTACGGCCTCACCCGTCGAGCCCTCGCCCGCGCCTACTACCAGGGCTGGGACATGCACCCGGGCCACATCCCCACCCGCTACGCCGCGGTCTTCGCCTTCTACCGCGAGGGCTTCGAGGCCGCAGCCAAGCGCCTCTCCGCGTACGCCAACCACGCCGGCGGCGACGTCATGGACGAGCCCGCCACCGCCAAGGCCCTCAGCTCCTACCTGCTGCGCGGCATCGACTGCGGTGCCCTCGACACCGGCGAGGTCGACGCCCTCACCGGCATGACCCGCGGTGACCTCGACCGCTTCGCCGCCCCGCGGCGCGGTGACCTCACCGCCACCGGCGATCGCTGAACGGCCCTTCTCCCGCAGGTCGCCCGCACCCCGGTCGAGCGAGTCGGCGGCACCGGCTGATCAGTGCACACGGCCGGGCCGCCGGCGCGTCCGTCACCCGGCACAGTGCCCAGGGGCCTTGTGCTGGTGGGCTCACGTATTCAACTGCCGCCAGTTCCTCTGGGGGTCCGTCCTGCCGATCGCCCTCTGTAGCCGTAATGGGGCGTGCTTGAAATGTCGATCAACACAGGTCTTGGCCGTGTTTTAGATCGGTGTTCCGGTCCACGCCTCACTCCGTGATGATGGTGTGGGGCGTGGGGATCTTTCTGATGAGCAGTGGTCGGTGCTGGAGTCGTTGCTGCCTTACGGCAGGGGTGAGTCGCAGGTCCGGGAACCGGCGGCGGTTGATCGATGGGGTTCGGTGGCGGGTTCGGACGGGTGTTCCGTGGCGTGATCTGCCGCCCGAGTACGGGCCTTGGCAGACGGTTTGCGGGCTCTTTCGCCGGTGTTGGCCAGGAAACACAGCAGAGGCCGGTGGCGATCCGGCCCGGGTCATGACCGGTGCCGCGTGGCCGAAGTGGGCTCAACACGGTGGAGTACGCACTGAACCCTTCTCGGTAACGTCTCGTGACGGTTTGTGATCTTCATTCAGGCGGTGCGGCCGTGTTCGAGCTGCAGGACGACGAGGGCAGCTCG
>NZ_JBHYMF010000297.1:0-6212 GCF_042742855.1 Streptomyces sp. NPDC058877
ACTACTGCCCCCTCGGCACCAACGCGGTGGTCACAGGTGGCACGCTGCCGAAGTGGAACGTGATCCTCTACACCACGTGGCGGGACACGACCCACGGTCCCAGGCCTCGGACTCACGCAGCACGAGCCTCTCGGCCTTGATTGGTGCAGTCGGCCACGCAACGGGTCCGAGATCATCCATGTTGGCCAGCTCATCAGCGGCCTCAGTGGTGATCAAGACTCGCGGTCCCTCTCGACTTTTTATTCCCCTGAGATGCCTTGACCTCGGCTCAGGTCAAGGGTCGTTGCATGGGCCCAGGCCATCTGCTTACGCACTGGATTAGGAGAAACACACCACCTCAACCCGGTGCGCACCACTCCCGCGCGCCGGCCGCACCAGTGCGCGCACCGCCCACCGAGTGGAGGCGCACCGAGTGGGTGAGCTCCACCGCACCAGTGCGCTCCCACCCGGTGCGGTCAGCGGTGCGCACCTGCTGCGGAGTGGACCGCGCGCGCCAGCACCAGGCGCTCGTTGCGCATCGCTGCTCCTTCGCCCTGACGGCCCCGGCCCGGGCAGCGAGGGAGAGCAGACGATGACGGGCACCCACCCCAGGGCCGGGCAGCGGCACCGCTCGGGTCGATCGCACTCGAAGGCCGGCCCGCGCTGGGCAAGCCCAAGGGGACCTCCTGGGTGCCCCCTTCGGAGGGCCCTTGGGAACCCCCCTTTGGCACCCGGCACCCGATGCCGGAGAGGAACGCCTCGTCAGGCCCGAAATCGGTGCGAGAACCGCGCCGTCGCAGCCCTCTTCTCTCCTCCACACGTCTGTAGGGGAGGAGATCATCGGGTTCCGGGGTTCCGGGGTTCCAGGGGTCCGGCGCCTCCGGGCCCGAGCGCGCCGGGCCCGGGGTCAGGGGCGCCGGTCGGGACCGCTGCCGCGGATGACGGGTACCAGGCTGCGCAGGGCCAGTCCTGCGGCGATCAGGGTGGTCGCCGCCACGACGAGGCCGAGGACGGCGAGCGGGGAGAGGCCGCCGCCGGTGGCGGCGAGCCCGGCGCCTCCGCCGCCAACCGCGCTGGCACCGATGGGCTTTCCGTACATGAGGATTCCAATCTTCGGCCCGGGGGCCGTCAGGTGGCGACCCAGCGTTCCTGCCGGCGCAGGGCCAGATCGATCAGCGATTTCACGAACACCAGCTGCCGGAACGCGTCGTACAACAGCTCGGGGACGAGCGGCAGGGCGAGAAGCACTGCCCGGCGGCCCGCCCGGCGGACCGTCAGGGTCCGCTCCAGGACGAAGAGGAACGTGATCGCCGTCCAGAACGGCGAGAAGCCCTGCCAGCCGCGGGTTGCGAGCGTCAGCACCGTGAAGGTGAGGAAGAGCGAGAGGGCGAGGGCGCCGACGCCCAGCATCAGCTGCTGTCCGAAGTACGGCAGCGTCACGCGGTTCAGACCGTAGTCGCGCAGGTTCTCCAGCGCCCCGCGCTGCCAGCGCATCCGCTGGTGCCAGAGCTTGGGCAGCGTCGGCATCACCTCGGTGACGAGCCAGCAGGCATCGGGGGAGACCGTGCGGTACCCCAGCGTCTTGACCGCCTTGGTGATCTCGTCGTCCTCGGTGAGCGAGGCCAGGCTGTAGTGGCCGTCCCCGCCACCGATGACCCCCGCGCGGCGGGCGGTGCGGACCTCGCGCAGCACGCGGGTCCGGAAGACGGTGCCCGTGCCCGTGAGCACCACGGCCTCGTTCCCCTTGCGGTGCACCTCCAGGGCGTAGCGCTCGTACTCCATCCGCTGGAGGAGCCCGAGCAGTCCGCCGCCCTCCTCGCCGAAGAAGATGCCGCCGACCGCGCCGACGTCGTCGTCCTTTGCGAGGGTGTCGACGGCGCAGGCCACGAACCCGGGGTTCAGGACGGTGTCCGCGTCCTGGACCAGGAGCAGGTCGTCCTCGCCCAGTCCGTCGAGGAGCCCGGGCAGCGCCTGGTTGAGGGCGCCGGCCTTCTTGTCCCGGTTGTCCACCGGTACGAACACCTCGGCGCCGCAGCGCTCCGCGAGCGCGGCGGTCAGGTCGGTGCAGTTGTCGGCGACCACCACGATCCGGTCCGGGACGCGCCGCTGCCGATACAGGCCAGCGAGCGTGGCGACGATGCGGTCCTGCTCGTTGTGCGCAGGCACCACGGCCACCACACGCATCGGGCCCTCCTTGCGTACCGTTCGCCCTCTTCGTCTCTCCACGGTGGTGGGGCCGGGTTGCGGGAGGGGTGTACGAGAGGTGCGGCTCGATTGCGGAGCGGGCGGAGGGCGGGGAAAGGGACGGAGGTCCCGGGCCGAGGGGTGACGGAGGTCCCGGGCCGAGGGGTGACGGAGGTCCCGGCCGCGCTGGGTCAGTCGACCGGATGGTAGCGGTAGCCGACGCCCCGGACGGTGGAGATGCCGGTACGGCCTCCGGTGACGGCGGCGATCTTCCGGCGCAGCCGCAGCACGGTGTACTTCACCCGGCCCGGGGCGCCGTCCTCGTGGGCGCCCCACACCTCCCGCAGCAACTGGCCGTGGCTCAGCACCTGCCCGGGGCGAGCGGCCAAGGCGGCGAGGAGGTCGAACTCCAGCGGGCTGAGGTCCAGCGCCGTGCCCGCCACGGTGGCGGTGTGCGAGGCCCGGTCGATCACGACGCGCTCGCCCGCTCCCGTGCCTCCGGGTACTTCGGGGCGGAGCAGCAGACGGCGGAAGCGGGCCGCGAGCCGGGGAAGGCCCTGCTCCCGGGAGAGGGCGTAGGTGACGTAGTCGTCAGCGCCCAGGCGGTAGGCGCGAGCCGCGTCGACCTCGACGTACACCGGCGCGGTGACCACGATGGGCATCCCATGGTCGTGCGCGCGGAGCTCGGCGAGCAGCTGCCAGGGGTCGGAGCGGGGCAGGTCGAGGCTGAGCAGCACGCCCTGGGGATGGCGGACGCGCAGCGCACGCCGGGTGGCGGGGCCGTCCGTGGTGTGGAGCACGTCGTGCCCCTGCTCGCGCAGCATGCCACCGACGATGTCCACCACGCGCGGGTCCCGTAGAGCGAAGAGGAGCAGGGGGCGGGCGGTCGGCTGCTGCATGCCTGGACGATAGCCCCGGTCCGCTGGCCCGGCAGCTCGGCCGGCCGGGTTGCCTGCGCGGGAGCGCGTCGGAGAAGGGAGCGCCCCGGGACCGGGGCCGCGGGGCGCCGGGACGGCCGGTTCTGCGCGGCCGACCCCAGCGGGGGTGCGGTGCGGTCAGGCCGGATCAGGTCGAACCGGTCCAGGTTCATGACCTTGGCCCAGGCAGCGACGAAGTCCTCGGCGAACTCCTTCGCGCCGTCGCTCGTGTATGACCTCGGCGAGTGCGTGCAGCTAGGTGGAGCCGAAGACCACGGCGGCGAGATCAAGTGGACCGAGGCTGCCTTCCACCCGGTGCTCAGGCCAGCAGACTGACGAAGAAGCCGTTCGCCAGCGCACCGGATGGCCTCGGTGCGCACTGGACCGGCGCACCACCGCACCAGTGAGGGCGATCCCTGAAAACGGCCACCCGGGACTTGGATGTCGGCCAGACCTGCTCATCGTGGCTCCCCACCTGAGTGCCGAGCTCGGCCGCGATGCGGGAGCAGGCCGAGGCGGCCGTTCCCCGCCCCGGGCCACCGGCGTTCTGGCTGCGGGCGCCCGGCTCAGGGAGGGGGTACGCGGATCTTCCCGAGCCGGGCTCGTTGAGCAGCGCGGACCGATCACCCACGCTTGGTGAGGAGCATGGACGGCTGTCAGGTCGGCCGGTCCGTGCTGGCGGTTCGGGGCTCAGTACGCGGTTCCGTCGGCGTGCTGGCCGGGCGAGCGGGACAGCGAGCTGATGGTGTTGTGCTTGACCCAGCTGCCGGTGGCCGAACCGTCGGGGCTTCGGTTGATGGACACGCCGTCGGAGTTGGCCTGGCTTGAGGTGTAGGTCATCGACTGGACGGTCGTTCCGGTCGAATCCCGCAGGGTGACCTGGTCGCCGCTGTTGGACAGGCTGAGGCGGCCGGTGCTGGCCGCCACCGCCGCGATGCCGCTGGGGATCGCGGAGCTCGCGCCGAAGACGGTGATCGCCTTGCCGGGCTGCAGCGTCGTGCCGGCGGCGAAGGTGTGTCGCACTGCCGTCCCGTCCCGGAGGGTCCAGCCGTCGAGGCTGATGGCCGTGCCGCCGGTGTTCACGATCTCGACGGCTTCGCCGGCGGTGCTGCTGCCCGGTTCGTTGGCCAGTACCTCGTTGATGATGACGTTCGCGGGTCCGCCGCCACCACCGGCGGTGACGGTGATGTTCTGGGTCGTGCTGTGGGTGGCCCCGTCGTTGTCGGTCACGGTCAGCGAGACCGCGTACGTTCCGGCCAACGCGTAGGTCACGGTCGGGTTCGTCGCCGTCGAGGTCTGACCGTTGCCGAAGCTCCAGCTGCGGCTCACGACGGTGCCGTCGGAGTCGGTGCTGCCGTCGGTGAACGTACAGGTGAGAGCGGTGCAGGAAGATGTGTACGAGGCCGTGGGCGGCTGGTTCGTACCACCGCCACCGCCGAGGGTGAAGTCGTAGCGGGCCAGCACCGGGTAGTGGTCGCTCGTCGTCGCCGCGTAGTTCGGGACGTAGGTCTGGGGCTGGAAGGCCTTCGCCGAGCCCGCGACGTACTTGGCCCGCACCTCGTTGGTGTTGAGCTGGTGGTCGATGAAGTCCGGGTAGCTGGTCGTCGACGCCACGCCCGCCAGCGACAGGGCACGCGTCGGGAACGTGTAGCGCGCCGAGTCGTTCACGAAGTCGGCGTAGGGCGAAGGTTGCCCGGAAACGATGGAGGTGTCGACGTCGTCGTTCCAGTCACCGATGACGAAGACGTTCTGCGTGGGGTAGGTCGCGTCGAGGTAGGACTTGAGGGCCTGCGACGCGGGGTTGCGCCGGTTCCACGCGTCCTGCGTGGCCCCGGCCTTCGCGTGCAGGACGATGAAGACGAGGTCGCGGGTGACGCCGTCGAACGTGCCGCGCAACGTGAACTCCACCGGCGGGCGCCCGGCGAAGTTGCTGTTCTGGTCGGTCAGGATGACCTTCGCGCTCACCAGGGTGGCCATGCTGGAGCGCCAGACGAGGGCGACCTTCTGCTCGGTGTCGCCGAAGTCCGAGTAGTACTGCGCGCCGTTCGTCACGATCGGGTCGTTGGCCACGACCCCGGTGTACCCGGGCATGCCGGCCACGAGGGCGTCGAACGCCGAGGTGCTGACGACCTCGGACAGACCCCAGACATCCATGTCGACGCCCGCCATGACGTCGCGGACGTTCTGCTGCTGAAGCGCCTCGTCGGTCGGGCCGAAGTCCGGCGCGCCGAACCACTCGACGTTCCAGTTGCCGACGTCGAGCTGTGTCGGCGATCCCTGCGACGGAACCGAGGCGGCGGCGTTCGCCACGGGGGCGGTGGTGAGCGTGGCCAGCGTCACGGCGGCGGCCAGGCAGGCGGCGCCGAACGCGGTGATACGGCGGGGGCGTCTGACAGGTATGTGATGAGGTGACATGAGGGTGCCTTTCGCGAGCAGTTGCGGACGGTTCGCGGAGCACCGCACCGGGGGTGTGGGGGACACACCGTGGCGGCAGGGAATTTCTAGGCGGAACAGGTTGCACACGGGGAACCGGAAGGTTTCCTCCGCACGTCACTTCTACGCGCGTTGCGCAGTGTGCACCGACCGCCGGGCGCTGCGCCATACCCCGTACACGACCTATCCGTTGAACGGCGCTCCACGTGGCCCGGAGTCGACGCTCCGTGCCCGGCCATGGCCTGACCCTCACCTGCCGCGCGGCAGGCTGGTGCCGGTTCTCGTTTCGACGGTCGGCCCCGTGGCCCTGACGGACTGGACGGAGCCGAAGGATCAAGGGGCCTTTTTCAACCTGTTGGGGCTGGAGGCGAGTTGGGCGTTCCTGCGGAACCATGAAGCTCCTGGCAGACGGTGTCACGACCAAGGTCAACCGTGCCGACTAGGTCCTGTCTGGAGTTCCGATCACGACTGCGGTGCGATGCTGCGGAGCCAGAGCATCGCACCGCATAGATGTAGTCCGGCCTCATAGCTCTCCGGGGTCTTGTCGAAGCGGAACGCGATGCCCCGCCAGTTCCGCAGCCGGTTGATGCACCGCTCCACGGTGTTGCGTTCCTTGTAGAGCTCCGCGTCGTGGCCGACCGGCCGGCCGCCCTTCGAGCCGCGCTTCTTGCGGTTGGCCGCCTGATCCACTTTCTCCGG
>NZ_JBHYMF010000298.1:0-6137 GCF_042742855.1 Streptomyces sp. NPDC058877
CGACGTGACCGTCGAGACCAACACTGACCGCATCGCGGGCGACCTCACCAAGTGGCTGGCCGCCCGCGCTTCCTAAAACACGGCCTAGGCCCGGCCGAACGTCCCGGCGTCGTGGGGTGACGGCGTCGGGGCGCGAGTGTGCCGGGTCCGGGTGTGGCGGCGGGGGCGTTCGGCGGATCGTGTGGCTGTCCGATCGTCGACGCACAGGGTGGTGCGGGCAAAGGACCGACCGGCTTTGCCCCTGTCCGGTACAGGTGTGGCAACGAGGTCGAGCGGACCATCAACCGGCTCAAGGACTCTCGTACCGTGACGGGCTCTCGCGCCGTGACGGCCCGTTGCGGCAGACGGGTCCCTGTCTTTTGTGGCACCGTCACCGCGGCGGCAGTCCGCCTCTGGCGCAGGCCGTGGCATCACCGGCAGCGCCCGCTGAAGATCCCGGGGCGGGGACGGAAGGGCCACCACGGGGGCACGCCGCCGGGGTGCGCGGGCGTGGCGGTGCCTTCCCAGACGATCGAGGTGACGCACCGGACGACGCCGGGGAGCGTTGCCGCGAGGGCAAGGGCGTGGAGAAGGTGACGGTTGCCCATCAGGGCGCCCGCCGTGCCCCGGGCCAGCGGCAGGACCGTCCAAGGGCCCGGGATGAGCAGCTGCAGACCGTGGTGGGGCGCGTGGTTCGCCTCCGTGTCACGGGCGGTTCGCGCCTTGTCTGGGAGCGGGGCGGCGGATGCCGTGAGCAGCGGGGCTGGTGCTGTTTCGAGGCGTGCGTGCGGCCGTCGGCTTCCCCTCGGGCTCCCGCTTGCCCGTTGCTGCGGGGGGTGCCGGCCCCGCGCCGCTGCTTTCTGTCGCGTCCCCCGCTCCCCCGGCGCTGACCGCTCACGAAACGCATGGTCCTGGGGCCCCGTCCTGACGTGACCGGCCAGACGGTGGCGGGCTTTGTGTGGGTGCCGGGTCGAAGCGGCGGGGGTGCGGGCCGGGTCTGGTGGCGGCCCGCAGCGCTCGGGTGGGGCGCGAGCGCTGCGGGGTCATGGGTGCCGGCTTCGTCTGCGGGTGCCGGGCGGATGGTGGTTCACTGCATGACGCGGCTGACCAGTTGGTCGCGGATGCGGGGCGGGATCGCCGGCGCGAAGCGCTGGAGGTAGTGGTCGAAGTGCGTGTCGTCGGACATCAAGAACGGCAGGTCGAAGACGAGCAGCTTGCGTACGGCCAGCAGGGGCAGCGGGGCGCGTAAGGGGCGGAAGGAATCGTTGTAGAGGCCCGGTTCCTCGCAGACGGGGTGGAATTGGCCGATCATCAGGCCTTCTGCCACGAACTCGTCTTTGGCCGTGCGTTGGAGTTCGTCCAGCTCGCTGGAGTCGGTCGGGTCGAAGTCCGGGAGGACCAGCAGGATGGTGAGCAGTTCGCGGTCCTCGTCGCACAGCGGGGCGGCGAGTTTGGCGTAGCGGGTGCGCAGGGAGTCGACCGCTGAGGTCAGGTCGGTGCATCCCGGGGCGGGCAGGGCCAGGTGGAAGAGGTCTTTGCGCAGGGAGGTTTGGGTGTAGGGGCAGACCGGTCCGGTGCGGCCCAGCTCTGGGTGGCTGGCGACCAGGAAGGCTTTGCCCCAGGTCAACACGCGTAGCAGGGGTTCGCGGTGCGGTGCTGGTGGTTCGCCGTCGGCTATCTCGGCCGCGCTCCAGCTGGTGATCAGGTCGTCGCCCTTCATCGCGGGTCCCTCCACATCGGTCGGAGTGTCGGTCCGTTGTCGGGCAGGACGATGTCTGCGCCGATGGGGGTGAAGCCGGTTGCCTGCAGGAGGGCTTGTCCGCCTGGTGAGCTGGCTTCCGCGTAGGCGCCGACGCCTTCGTGGTCGGCGCGGTGGAGGATGTGGGTGAGCAGTTGCTTGCCCAGTCCGGTCTGTTGGCGGCCGGCGCGGACGGCGCCGAAGGCGAGGTAGTAGTGCGGGGGCGTGGTGGGGTGGTGTGCGGCTTGGAGGGCGGTGATGGTTTTCAGGGCGGGGGCGTGGGGCCCGAGGGTTGCGGCGAGGGCCTGGCTGACGGCGGTGTCGTCGGGTTCGGCGTGTGGGGGGAGGTAGAGGAACACGGCGTCGCCTTGTGGTGAGGTCAGCACGCCGTCGTGGTGGGCGTGGAGCTCGACCAGGACGCGGAAGAAGTCGGGCAGCAGTTCGGCGCGGCGCTGTTCGTCGGTGATCATCCAGCGGGTCAGTGCGTCTTGGTGGAAGGTGGTCGCCAGGAGCGAGGCGAGGCGGGCGGCCTCGGACCGGTCCACGGTGCGGGAGAGGGGGGTGGCAGCTGGCAAGGGGGGCCTCCGTTCGAAAGTGGTGGTGCGGGCGGTGGGTGCAAAAGGGGCCGCGGCCCGGCCGGGAAGTGTCGTGGGGGTCGGCGGGCCGGGCGGGTGCAGGGCCCGGCGGATACAAAGGGGGGGCCTTGGTGCCTGGCGGCGAAGGAGAGGGGCGTGTGGGGGGTCAGTGGTGGGCGGCGGCGAGTTGTTCCACGCGGGCGTGCAGGGTGGGCAGGTAGTGCTCGCTCTCCGGTTTGATCAGGACGCTTCGCATGATGCGGGCGCTGTCCGCGTCGCGCTTGAGGTGGGGGTGGCGGCGGGTGAAGGCTTCGGCGTCCGCGCGCAGCACGCTGAGGTAGACGGGGTCGGGCTGGGCGTTCATCCCGGCCTCCAGCAGTTGCTGTGAGGCGGTGTCGATGCAGGACAGTGCGGGGTGTGGGGGGGTGGGGAAGTAGGTGACGATGTCCAGGTCGGGCTGCTGGTAGAGCTCCAGGTGGGGGGACTGGTGCAGGAGTGTGGCCCAGGTGGTGGCGGCGCGGCGGTCGGCGTGCAGGATGCGGCCGAAGCTGTCGGGGGTCAGCGGCAGCAGTTGTAGCGTCAGCCAGAGTCCGGCTGCTGCGGCGCCCGCGCGGGAGCATTCCAGGCTGATCTCGCCCAGGTGCAGGTCGGAGTCGGTGAAGTAGGTGTACGGCGAGTCGTGGGCGAAGTGTCGTCCTGCTCGCGGATCGGGGAACAGGACCGCTCCGCAGCCATAGGGCTGGAGGCCGTGCTTGTGCGGGTCGACGACCACGGAGTCGCAGTGGGCGATCGCCTGCCAGGGGCGGGGGTCCAGGCCGGCCAGGCCGGATCGGCCCAAGATGGCGTAGAAGCCGCCGTAGGCCGCGTCCACGTGGACGCGTGCACCATATCGGCGGGCCAGTGCGAGTACCTCGTGCACCGGGTCGACGGCGCCCAGGCCGGTGGTGCCGGTGGTGACGACGACGGTGCCGATCCGCCCGCTGCTCAGTGCCTCTTCCAGGGCGTTCAGGTCGATCCGGCCTCGGTCGTCGACCGGGATGCGGTGGCCTTGCACGCCCAGGACGTGGCACATGCGCTCGTGGGTGTAGTGGCATTCGGCGCTGTAGGCGATGCCGCGCTCGGGGTGGAGCTGGCGGGCGACGTAGAGGGCTTCGAGGTTGGCCATGGTGCCGCTGGTGGTGAGGTGGCCGACGTGGGCGGGTAGCGCGAACATCGCCGCCAGGTCGGCGACCGCCTCCTTTTCCATGGCGGTGGTGGCCGGGCCGCCTTCGGCTGCGTGGTTGTTGGGGTTGAACAGCATGGCCGTGAGGTAGCCCACGACGGCTGCCGGGTGCGGTGGCTTGACCATTTGTCCTGCGTAACGCGGGTGGAAGAAGGGGTAGTTGTCGTCCATCCGCTTGGCCATGCGGTCGAACGCCTCGTCGAAGGCTTCGTGTTCGACGCGGTGTGCGTCATGGGTGCGGTACGGGCCGAACTGCCCGCCCCACCGCTCGGCAACCCCGATGGCCTGGGGCAGCCACTGGCGCAGGTCGTGCAGGTCGTGCAGGTCCACGGCACCTCTTCCTTCCTGTCTGCGGTGCGGACGCGGGACCGCGTACACGCACAGGAGCCTGGCGAAGGGCCCGCAAGGCTTGCGCAACGCGAACCACTGACGCTCCAAGAAGACTCAAGCGACTTGTGGGTTTCGTCTGATGCACTCGCGCCGCCGACTGCGATGCGCATCGTCACCCGGTGGGTGGCGGTTGCACGGTGCTGCGGCTGCTGTCGCGCCCGGCCATCGCCCCGCCCAACCCAGTCCAGTCCAGTCCAGTCCGGGAGGACTTTCCATGATCACCAGACGTGCCATGCTCACCGGAACGCTCTCCGTGGCCGGTGCCGGCCTGCTCGCCGGTCGTGCGGTGGCGGCCACTCCCCCGGTCGGGTCGGTGCACGGTCGGTGGGGTCGAAGAGGTGCCGCGGTCGCGGTGCCGCCGGCGTTCTCGGTGCGGATGCCGAGGCTGCCGGAGTTGTCGCCGACCTCCACCTTGGGCGGTGTCGACTGGTACCGGGTCGTGCTCAAGGAGAGCGTGCACGAGGTCCTGCCGGGCTCCCAGACCCGGGCCCTGACCTTCGACGGTCATTTTCCCGGGCCGGTGATCCGGGCCCGTACGGGGCGTCCCGTCGTCATCCGCCACCACAACGCGCTGTCCGATCCGGTCTCCGTCCACCTGCACGGCGGAAGCGTTTCGCAGGCCAATGACGGCGGCCCGATGGACACCTTCGATCCGGGCTCTTCGCGTACCTACACCTACCTCAACCGTCAGCCCGGTGCCCCGCTGTGGTTCCACGACCACGCCCATCACCTGGAGTCCGAGCACGTCTACCGGGGCCTGTCCGGGTCGTACTTGCTCTCCGACGAGACCGAGCGCTCGCTGCCGCTGCCGCGGGGGCAGTACGAGGTGCCGCTGGCCCTGCGCGACGCCCACTTCGACGAGGCCGGCCAGTTGCTCTACGTCATGGACGACGTCTTTGGTCGCAGCACCCTCTTGGCCAACGGACGGCCCACACCGTACTTTCCGGTCGCGGCCCGCAAGTACCGCTTCCGGTTGTTGAACTCTTCCAACATGCGGTTCTTCCAACTGCGCCTTTCCGATGGCGGTTCGATGGTGCAGATCGGCTCGGACGGAGGACTGCTGGAGCGGCCTCACGTCACCGACAGCATCGGGCTGTCGCCGGCGGAGCGCGCCGATGTGGTGATCGACTTCTCGCGTTACCGGGTCGGCTCGCAGGTGGTGTTGGAGAACACGCTGGGGCCGGGCACCCCCGAGGAGGTCGGCCGGGTACTGCGCTTCGACGTGGTGCGCAGCGCCGAGGATCCCAGCAGCGTCCCGGAGGTCTTGCGCACGCTGCCCGCGGTGGCGAGCCTCCCGGCGCCGGCGGTGCACCGCAGCATCGTGTTGAGCATGGACGAGGACGGGCGCGAGGAGCCGCGCGGGTTGATGGACGGCAAGGTGTGGCAGATGGGGCGCATCGACCAGACCATCCGGCACGGTGACTCGGAGATATGGACGGTGACCAACGCCAACAAGATCATCCCGCATAACTTCCACATGCATCTGGTGCAGTTTCGGGTCCTGGAGCGCAATGGCGGGCCGGTGGGGGCGGAGGAGGCGGGGTTGAAGGACACCGTGCGGTTGTTCCCGGGCGAGACGGTGAAGCTGCACGCGACGTTCAACACCTATCGCGGGACGTATGTGTACCACTGCCATCTGCTGGACCATTCGGCGATGGGGATGATGGCGAACTTCCGGGTGGAGTAGCGCGGCGGCGACGTGCTCGCGCCCGGGGCGCGCTCGGGGCGCGGGCGCGCCCCGGCACGGCCGGGGTGGCCGGGGTGGCCGGGGTGGTCGGGGTGGTCGGGGTGGTCGGGGTGGTCGGGGTGGTCGGGGTGGTTGTGGGTTCGCCCGGTGGGTGGGTGTGGGCACGGGTGCCGCGGGGAGGGGTGTTGCCTGCTCGGGCAGGCGTACGGCGTCCGGAAGGTAAGGGGCCGGCGGTGTGTGCCGGGGGCGGGCACCGCTGCTGGTGTCTGCGGCTCGTGTCAAAGAAGGAGGGGTGAGGTCCACACGCCCCGCCTCACCCCTGCCCCTTCTTTTTTCTTCTTCGCCTTGGCTTTTTCATTTTCTTTCTCGTTTTCTTTTTTCTTTCCCGGTCCTGTTTTGCTGTCGGCAGTGCCTTCGGGTGCGGATCGTCGGGGCGGGGCCGTGCGGGGGTGCAGGGCTTGGGCGAGTTCCGGGGTCGGGCGGTTGGTCGGGCCGTGACCGGTTGGGGTGCATAGCGGAGCAGGCACGGGCTTCGTGATCATTGGG
>NZ_JBHYMF010000299.1:0-6084 GCF_042742855.1 Streptomyces sp. NPDC058877
CCCCGTACCCGTCGGGGCTCCGGGCCGCCGGCCCCGCCCGCCCCGGCCCCGCGGGCACGGCGGCCCGCTCCAGGACGAGGTGGTCGGTCACCGGACGGTAGCCGAGCCGCTGGTAGAGGGCGTTGCTGGTGGGATTGGCCAGGTCCGTGAAGAGCAGGACCTGGGCGACGCCCCCGTCGAGCGCAGCGCGGCTGATCGCCTCGGTGGCCCCCGCCGCGTACCCCCTGCCGCGCTCGGCGGGCGGGGTGTAGACGAGGTGGACCCGGGCCTGGCCCTCGATCGTGCGGGAGACGGCGGCCATCGAGACCGGCCCGCCTTCGGGCTCCGTCCAGAGCCACAAGCGTCCTTCGGCGATCCGCTCGGCGACGAAGTCGGTGTAGTCCGCCGCGGGCCGCTCTCCGATGGCCGACGCGAACTCCCCCGTCCAGGCGGCGACGAGCGGGGCGTCCACCGCGGAGGCGACCCTGGCCCGGCCCACCGGGGCCGGATCCGGCGGGATCAGCCCGTCGAGGCGGAAGAGACGCATCCGGGTGGCCGGCTCCCAGGGGCCGCCGGCGGCTTCCGCGTACGCCCGCACCGCGGCCGTCTCGCCGCGCACCGTCGTCGGTTCCTCCCCCGCCGGGAAGAAGAGGGCTCCGGCGGCCCCTTCCGTCGTCGCGCCGAGGTCGAGGACCCCGGACGGCGAGACCGCGAGCACACCGGCGACCCGACCGTCCGGCTCGACCCACCAGCCGAACCGGACCGGCCGGTCCAACAGGCCCAGGACGGCGGTGTTACGGACCGCCTCCGTCGCGAGGTGCCGTGCTGCCGCCCTGCGGAACACCTCGGATTCCCCGGTGAAGTGCCATGTCATGGCGGCATGATGGTACGGATCGGGGGCGGCTCGCCACTCCTTTCGGCCCCTCAGCCCCGCAGGTGCGAGGTGTCGTTGAGGAGCCGCACGGAGGCGTTGCCGTCGGCGTAGTAGGCCACGGCGGAGATCGAGGCGGCCGACAGCTCCATCCGGAACAGCGACTCCGGCGGGGCCCCGAGCGCAAGCCGGACCAGGGTCTTGATCGGCGTGACATGGGTGACGAGGAGGACGGTGCGGCCCGCGTACGCGGCGGTCAGCCGGTCCCGGGTCGCAGCGACGCGGCGGGCCACGGTGGCGAAGCTCTCGCCGCCACCGGTCGGTGCGGCTTTCGGCGAGGCCAGCCAGGAGTCCAGGTCCTCCGGGTACCGCTCCCTGACCTCGCCGAAGGTGAGGCCCTCCCAGGCGCCGAAGTCGGTCTCCCGCAGGCCCTGTTCGACGCGCACGTCCAGACCGATCCGGGCGGCGACGGCCGCGGCGGTCTGGCGGCAGCGGGCGAGGGGCGAGCTGATGATCTCCTGGACGGTGCCGCGGGCGGCGAGCGCCGTCGCCACGGCTTCGGCCTGGCGCAGCCCGGCGGCCGACAGGTCGGGGTCGCTTCCCCCGCTCCCCGAGAACCGCTTCTCGGGAGTGAGCGCCGTCTCCCCGTGCCGCAGTAGCACGAAGGTCGCCGGAGCCCCCATGTCGGGGCCGCTCCAGCCCTGTCGGGGAGCGGCCGCGTCCCGGGGCCGGGCGGACGGTGCGACCGGTGCGTGCCCCTTCGGGGCCAGGACACCGGCCTCGGCCTCGAAGTCCCCCGAGGCTCCTGCCACCGCCGGGAACGGGGCGGCCTCCGTGGCGGCGAACAGGCCGCCGTCCGGCTCCTCGCCCTGATCGGCGCCCGGCCAGCTGCCCGGTCCCGTCCCGTCGGGGCGCCGGTCCGTCCCGTCCGAAGACGTCGTCGTACCGGAAGCAGCCGCCGTGGCCAGGGCCGCGCGGGCGCGGGCCGCGCCCGCGGTCGCGTCGCCCGGAGGGCCCGCCGGGGGCAGGGCCGCGGCGTTGCGCGCGGCGGAGACGTCCAGGGCGGCCGTGGAGGCGGACGGCTCCCACTGGCGACCGCGCTTGCCCGCGTCCATGGCTTCGTTCGCGAGCCGGTCCGCGTGCTTGTTGCGCTCACGCGGGATCCACTCGTAGCGGACCCGGCCGGCCGGGAAGACCCGTGCGGCCTCGGCCGCGAGCGGCTTCATGTCCGGATGCTTGATCTTCCAGCGGCCGGACATCTGCTCGACGACCAGCTTGGAGTCCATCCGGACGTGGACGGTGGCGTCCGGGAACAGTTCCCGCGCCGCCTTGAGACCGGCCACCAGCCCCTTGTACTCGGCGACGTTGTTCGTGGCCACTCCGATGTATTCGGCGGCCTCCGCGAGCGTCTCGCCCGTCGCCGGGTCGAGGACCACCGCCCCGTACCCGGCAGGTCCCGGATTGCCCCGAGAACCTCCGTCGGCCTCGACCACGAGTTCGCGCATTACAGGCCGGACTCCGCGGTGCGGACCAGGATCCGACGGCAGTTCTCGCAGCGCACGACCGCGTCCTTGGCGGCGGCACGGACCTCGTTCAGCTCGGTGATGTTGAGCTCGATGTGGCAGCCCTCGCACTTGCGCTGGTAGAGCCGGGCCGCGCCGACGCCGCCCTGCTGCTCGCGCAGCTTCTCGTAGAGCTTGATCAGGTCGGCGGGGACGGAAGCCGCGACGAGCTCGCGCTCCTTGGCGACGGAGGCGGCCTCGACGTCCAGCTCGGCCTGGGCGGCATCGCGGCGGACAGCGGCGTCATCGGCCTTGGCCTGCACGGCGGAGACCCGCTCGGTCAGCTCGGCGAGGCGCTCCTGGACCGCTTCGCGGCGCTCCATGACCTCCAGGACGACCTCTTCCAGGTCGCCCTGGCGCTTGGCGAGGGAGACGATCTCGCGCTGGAGGTTCTCCAGGTCCTTCGGGGAGGAGACGGAGCCCGAGTCGAGCCGCTGCTGGTCGCGCGCGGCGCGCTGGCGGACCTGGTCGACGTCCTGCTCGGCCTTGGTCTGCTCGCGGCCACAGTCGCTCTCCTCGGTCTGCGCGGCGACGAGCAGGTCGCGCAGCTGGCTGAGGTCCTTGGTCAGCGACTCGATCTCGGCGTGCTCGGGCAGGGCCTTGCGCTTGTGGGCGAGCTGCTGGAGGCGGACGTCCAGGGCCTGGACGTCGAGAAGGCGGATCTGGTCGGCGGGCGCGGCGTTCAGTTGGGGGCTCCAGGAGAGGTGTGGTGGAAGGACCAGGGGTCGGTGACCGTCTTCGAGACGTGGACGCGGAGGTCCCAGCCGTGACGGTCGGAAATCTCGTCGAGCTGCGCGGCGGCCTGCTCGCACCAAGGCCATTCGGTGGCCCAGTGGGCGGCGTCGACCAGCCCCAGCGAAGAGCGCTGGATGGCCTCGGAGACCGGGTGGTGCCGCAGGTCGGCGGTGAGGAAGGCGTCCACGCCCGCGTCCCGTGCGGCATCGAAGAGGCTGTCGCCGGAGCCGCCGCTGACGGCGACGCGCCGGACCGTCATGCCCGGATCACCGGCCACCCGGATCCCCTGCGCGGTCGCCGGCAACCGCTCCGCGGCGCGGGCGGCGAAGTCCGCGAGGGTCTCGGGACGGTCGAGTTCGCAGATCCGGCCGAGGTTGTTCTCGGGGACGAGGGGGCCGACGACCCGGAGGTCGAGCGCGCCCGCGAGGGCGTCGGAGACTCCGGGGTCGGCGGTGTCGGCGTTGGTGTGCGCCACGTGGAGGGCGATGTCCTGCTTGATGAGGGTGTGCACGACCCGGCCCTTGAAGTGGCCGGCGGCAACCGTCGTCGTGCCGCGCAGATAGAGCGGATGGTGGGTGACGATCAGGTCGGCGCCGAGGGCGACGGCCTCGTCGGCGATCTCCTGGACGGGGTCGACCGCGAAGAGGACACGGGTGACCTCGGCGTCGGGGTCGCCGCAGACGGTGCCGACGGCGTCCCAGGACTCGGCTCGCTCTGGTGGCCAGAGGGCGTCGAGCTCGGCGATGACTTCAGACAGACGGGGCACGGAGGAAAGGCTACCTGCCCGCCGCGCCCCACCGTCCTGGCCTGTGGATAACCCGGCCGCCGGGGTCGGACCGCGCCCGTGGACGATCCGGCTGCCGGGGTCGGGTCGTCGCCCCGGCGGACCTCCCCCACCGGCCCGCACGCGGATCCGCACGGAGCCGATGCGCGGACCCCGCCCCGGAAGGACGCGCGGGCCCCGGAAGGACGGGCGGGCGCCGTCCCAGGAAGCGGAAACGATGCCGCCGCAGGGCCTCCACAAGGACAGGGAGCCCCTCTGCGGGGGAGGGGCTCCCTCCGGAAGCACCCGGAAGGAGCTCGGAAGGAGCTCGGAAGGAGCTCGGAAGGAGCTCGAAGCGGCCGGCTCGGGTCCCCTCCGGACCTTCTGCCGGGGCCGTTCGGCCTACACCCCGGCGGCGTGCGACGGAACTCCCCGGAGGGGAGTGTGGGCGCACCCGAAGCCGGCGGACCGCCTTCGGGGTGCCGCGGCGAGGGGCACCGGCGCCACTCGCCCACCGAGGGCGTTCGGGCGGCGAGCGGCAGTGGAGTCCTCGCCGGTGGAGGGAGTGGAGGGCCCCCTCGCCGGGACCGCGGTGCCCGTGATCGACCGGAGCGCCGGAATCCGCTTAGGTTCGCCTTGCCTTACCCTCGTGGATCACTCCAGCACACCCGCCCGTTCCCCCTCAGTCGAACCGCCGCAGGGCCACCCGTATGTGTGAAGTGGCCCTGCTCGTGTTGTTCGGCTGGAAGTGCGAAAACTAGCTTCATGGCCGGAGGTGACGAGTCGATGACAGCGTGTGCCATCGAGACCACGGCCGAGGACGACGACCGCGCCGGGCAGCCCGGCGGGGACGCCGGCCGGCCGACGGGGTTGACCATCACGGCGAACGGCGCGTACGCGGCCAGGCTCGCGGGCGCCGGGGACGCCCTGTACGTGGAGAGGTGGACCCTCGACGGCCCGGAGCCGTACGCCGTGCCGCTCCCCCTCGACCAGCCGGAGGAGGCCGGCGCCCAGCTGCTGCCCCTGGCCGACGGCCGGGTGCTCGTCGCCCGCCGCGTGGACGGACGGCGCAACACCTTTTCGCTGCTCTACCCCACCGGGCCGGCCACCGGCGAACTCCCGCTCGGCGCGGTGGAGGCGCCCGGCTCCGAGCACCTGGTGCTGCTCCCCCCTTCGCCGGACGGCATCTGTGCCTACGCGATGTGCGTCGGCCCCGACACGACGACGCTGTGGCTGGTCGCGGGCGGCGCCTTCGGACCGGAGCGGGTCGCGGAGGTGAAGGGTCGCTGCACGGGCGGGGTGTGGCTCGACCGCACGGGTCGGATGCTCGCGCTGGACCGACGGCTCGACGACGGCCCGGTGAAGGCCGTCGCCGTCGATCTGGAGCGGGGCGGCGAGGTGACGCCGCTGCTGCAGATCACCGAGGAGAGCAACGACCGGTTGCTGCTCGCGGACCCGGACAGCGGACTGCTCCTGATCCGCTCCGACGCACCGTCGGCGGGGCACGACCGGCTCGGCTGGGGGGTGCTGGGAAGCCTGCTGCCGGTGCGCTTCCCGGAGTGCCTCCGGCTCGACGACGCGGCGGTGACGCCGTTCGCGGTGCAGCCGGATCAGGTGCTGGTGCCGGAGAGCTGCGCGGTGGCGCTGCGGATCGACGCCGCCGGTGGCAGCTGGGTGGGCACCTGGCGGCCCTCGTCCCGCCGGATGGTCCAACAGGCCGCACCCCAGGGGTGGCTGGCCGGATCCGGGCTGTGGACGCCCGAGGGCGTGCTGCGGCTTCCGTACGCGACGGCCGAGGTGCCGTGCGGGCTGGCCGGCCTGGAGGTCCCCCGGGAGCCCGAACCGGAGCCCGAACCGGAAGCCGGCCGGGAGCCGGAGCCGTCGGTGGCCGCGGAGGAGCCCCGGGTGTGCCGTCCGGTGCCTTTGCAGCAGGCTCCGCTGACGGACAGTAAGCCCGCTGGTTAGACTCACTGGCCGCACAGCAAGAGCGATATGTACGGGGTGAGTTCCACCATGTCGGAAATCAGCACGGAAGGCACGGAGCCGCGCGGCACCGGAAAGCACCGTGGAGAGGCGTCGCCCGCGGAGGACTCCGCGTCCTCGCCGCACGGCCGGCACCGTCGCGAGGGCGATGCCCCCGCGCAGTGAACGAGGACAGGAGCAGGGCCCCGGGG
>NZ_JBHYMF010000300.1:0-5982 GCF_042742855.1 Streptomyces sp. NPDC058877
ACCTCCATCCAACCGGACCGGAACACGCCCGCGCACCTCACTCAGCGGCAAAACCCCACGTCACAGGGCTGCCAGACGACTTTGCCGGAGCCCTGGTCAGGGGCCTGATCCGAGAAATCGGATCAGGCCCCTGAGTGGTTTTGCAGATCGTTTGGGAGAAATCTGGGAGACGATCTTGGCCGGGGTCTTCCAGGAGGATGCGCCATGCGATTCGAGCAGCAGGGCCGTGACCGCCTGCCAGCTCCTGAGCCACACCGCCGGCCTCCCCCCTCCGAGCCCAGCTGAAGAACCTCTACGGCACCGACCCCGCCGGCATCCGCCGCGGAGTCCTGCACGAAGCCCTCAACCACCCGCCCGGCGAAGCCGTCGAGTACACCGACCGGGCCGCCCTCATCCTCGACTACCTCTCCGGCCAGCCCCTCGACCAGCTCTGCGAGACGAGGACCTGGCACCCGCCGGGCATGAACTCGACCCGCTTCGGCCGCTTCCCGCCAGCCTCTCTGCCCGATGCGCCCCGACCGAACTCAACCAGGACACCGGCACCCACCTCAAGGGCACCGCCCACGACTTCTCCGCCCGCCTCCTGGGTGGAGTGCGCGTCCAGGGATCAGGTCAGTCGTCGGCCGTTTGGTGGTCGGGGCAGTCGAGCCGGAGGTCGACGTCCCCGAACGCGGCGTCCACGAAAGCGCAGTGGTGCGGATGCCGGAGATCGCCGGGGTGGGCGTCGGGGCGATAGAACCGGCAGGTGACGCAGGTACGGGAGACCGGGATCGCGTGCCACTGCTGGAGGATCCGGATCATGCTGGTCGTTCCGCGCAGCATTGCGGCGACATCCTCCTCGCCGAGCCCATCGAGCGCCGCGCGCAGCGGCTCGGGGATGGTGGCGAGCCGAGCGGCCTCGGTCCGTCCGGCCTCGGTCAGGACAAGGGTGATGGCACGTGAGTCGGCGGGATCGCGCTGACGGTCGACCAGATCCTTTCCCGCCAGGGCGCGCACGGCGTCGCTGACGGTCGGCGCGGTGGAGGCCAGCGCCGTGACGATCTCGCCTTGCCTGCGGGGCCGGCGGTCGCCGTCCAAGAACAGCAGGATGTCGGACTGCAGCGGGGTGAGCTTCGTCGGCCCCGCGTTGTGCCATGCACTCAACCGGACCGCCTGGCCAAGTCGACTGAGCCCGATGAGCAGTTGCTCGCTGGGGGACAGCCCGGGCATACCACCCACGACGAACCTCCTTCATGACCACCGGGCCGAACACCGAGCCGGACCGCCCTCAACTCCGGCTTGCATTCTAGGCAGAGCCAACTATATTTGGCAGCGCCAACAACTCTTGGCACTGCCAACAAATTGACGTGCGGTCGGACCCGGCCGCCGCCCGAAGGAGCATGCCCATGTCTCGCCTGTCGACCGTCGACCCGGACACCGCCACCCCCGCCGCCAAGGCCCAGCTCGACCGGGTCGAGCGCGCCCTGGGCGCGACGCCCAACATGATGCGGGCGATGGCCTCCTCGCCGGCCGTCCTGGACGCGTACCTCTCCTTCGGCGGCGCCCTGGCCAAGGGGCACCTCTCCGCCGCGGTCCGTGAGCAGATCGCCCTCGTCACCGCCGTGGAGAACTCCTGCGAGTACTGCTACGCGGCCCATCACGTCCTCGGCGCCAAGGCGGGTGTCAGCACCGCGGACCTCGCTGCCGGAGGTCACGCCGAGGCAGCCGACCCCAAGGTCGCCGCCGCCCTGCGGTTCGCCCGCGCCGTCGTCCGCCACAAGGGCTTCGTCACCGACGCCGACATCGAGGCCGTCCGCACCGCGGGCTACGGCGACGGCGAGATCGGCGAGATCATCGGCGCGGTCGCCCTCAACATATTCACCAACTACTTCAACTCCGTCGGCCGCACCGAGCTCGACTTCCCCTCCGTGCCGCTCCCCCGGTAGCACCCGCCCGCGGCCCTGGAACCCTGACGGGACGTCGGGCCGCGCCTGTACGGCGAACGGGCCCCGGTCAGTGGAGGTCGGCACTGCCCGAAGACCGACCGGGGACGCACACCGCGGCCGCCAACGGGGCTTTGGTCACGTGCACGTACGCCCCTCCGCGTCGCGTCCTGCCACTGGCAGGAGTCCCGCACGGCACGGTGAGACACGTGCGGCCGCGTCCTCGGCCTTCCCTTCCGCGCCGGAGCCGCCGCCCGCTCGGCCCCGGCCGAACGCCCGCCCCGCTCGGAATCCACATGCAGACCCGAGCACCGGGTGATTCCCACGCTCATGGAGCGGATTCGACTCCCGTCATCCGCTCGTGAGAGAAGGCCCAGGTCAGTGACCTGGGCCTTCGTCGTCGTCCCGGGTGGTGCCGGCCGACGGGTCCCCGGGACGGGGGAGTTCCGCGAGGAGGATCTCGGCGGCCTGGGTGACGTTGTCGGCGTGGACGGCACGGGCCATGGCCACGCGGGCGGCCTCGGGCGTGGTGGCCGGCGGGACGACCATGAGGGAGAAGTGGTCGTTGTCGCCGCGGGTGATCAGGACGGTGGCGTCGCCGACGGGGAAGGAATCGAGGTGCACGACCTGGTCGTCGACGACCAGGCGGGTCGGGATGCCGTTCCAGGCGGAGGCGTCCAGGCCGACCCGGGTGATGAGGCCGAGGTGCTCGGTCAGGGCGGTGATCAGCGGCGGGAGCTCCTGCTCGACGTCACGCGAGCGCGGCCACCAGGCGCCGTCCAGGAGGCTCTGCCGGGTCGCCGTCGTCTCCAGCCGGAGCAGCGCGGTGCCCGGCCCGACGGCCCGGTGGACCTCGTCCGGCAGGAGTCGTGGCGGCGTGACGGCACGGTGGGGGGAGATGCCTGCGTCGGTCATGATCGGTCCGTCCGTCCACGGGTGGTGCCGCTGCCGCCCCGACCGGGGCCACGGCGGACGCCGGGCCGGCGGGCGGGCCGACGGTCCCGTTCTTTCACCGTACTCCGGGAGGCCGCGCGGAAGCGCCGCTCCACGCTCTCGAACAAACCTGCACCAGCGGCTTCGGACGTACCGTGGACGTACGGAGGCGCGCCCGCCCCGCTCCGGTCGTTCGGGCGGGCTTCCGGCAGGAAAGGACGGTGCCGTCTTGGACCGCAACGAGCCAGTGGCAGAAACCCTGCCGCCACCGGGGCACGCCGAAGTCCGGATCGTCTCCGCCACCCCGGACGCCGCCCGGAGGGTGGCCGATGTCCTGCGTCACTGCTTCGCCGGCGGCGAGCAGCGCAGCTACCCCGCCCCCGGCGGGGGCACCCGCCTCCACCTCACCGTCGACACCGACCGCGCCGCCGAAGCGGCCCGCTCCTGGCTGGCCACCAGCAGGCCCGCGAGCGGCACCGGGCCCCACTCCGAAGAACCCTGAGAAGGCAGCGGAGCCCGACGGGCGCGCGTGGCGGCTCCGGCCGCCACGGAGCATCCTGGAAGCCGCACCGCGATGCCGTCGGATCCGGTCCATCGGCACCAGCCCGGGGCATCGCCCCGCCGCCCGCCTGGAGGCCCCGATGACCGGCAGACGGTACGAGGCCGGAGAGCCCGACCGTTCGGAGAGCTTCGGGGAGATGCTGCTGGGCAGGCTCTTGGACCACGCCCATGTGCTGCCGCCCGACCGGGTGGGACGGGTCCTCGCCGACGCGGTCGCCCGAATCGGCGGCCGGGAGGCGCAAATCCTGCTCCAGGACTACGGGCAGCAGCGGCTGGTCCCCCTCGCCGGGGAAGGGTTGGAGGGCGGGGATCCCCTGCCCATCGACGGTTCGGAGGCAGGCCGGTGCTTCCTCACCGCACGCCCGGTCGAGGTGGCGCTCGCCGACGGGGTGCGGGTCCACGTCCCCCTGCTGGACGGCGGCGACCAGGCGGGCGTCCTGGCCGTCACCCTGGACGCGGTCGACGACGACACCCGCCGCATCCTGCGCAGGCTCGCGGCCCTGGCCGCCGACACGATGCAGACCAAGAACGGCTACACCGACCTCTACTTCCGCACCCGTCGGGACGCACCGATGAGCGTCGCCGCCGAGATCCAGTGGTCGCTGCTGCCGCCGCTGGCCATGACGATGCCGCGCGTCGCGGTCGCCGGCGTCCTGGAACCCGCCTACGACGTGGCCGGCGACAGCTTCGACTACGCCCTGAACGAAGACGTCCTCCACCTCGCCATGATCGACGCCATGGGCCACGGCCTGGACGCGGCGACCATGGCGACCGTCGCCATCGGCGCGTACCGACACGCCCGCCGCACCGGCGTCGAGCTGTCCGAGATCTACCTCTTCATGGACCGGGCCGTCGCCGAACAGTTCGCCCCCGACCACTTCGTCACCGCGCAGATGCTGCGGCTCGACACCGGCACCGGCCACCTTCAGTGGGTCAACGCCGGACACCCCTCCCCCATGCTGATCCGCGAGCACCGCGTCATACGTCGCCTCGACAGTCCCACCACCCTCCCCGTCGGCTTCGGCGGAGACCAGCCCCAGGTCAGCGAGGTGCCCCTCGTTCCCGGGGACCGTATCCTCTGCTTCACCGACGGCCTGATCGAGGAACACGAGACCGGGCAGGAGGAGTTCGGCGAGGACCAGCTGATCGACTGGGTTCATCGGCTGGACCAGGCCGACCGGACCGTACGGGCCGTGGCACGCGACCTGTCCCACACGCTCAGACGGGCCCGCGGCGAGACCACCACCGACGACGCCAGCCTCGTCCTCGTCGAGTGGCGCGGACGGGGGTGACGGGGACTCGGTGCGTCCGGCTCCGGCGCGGAGTGCGGCGGAGTACGTTGGAGTTACCGGGAGCACCTCGCACACCCGCCCCCACGCGGACGTCGTTCCCGGCGATCATTAGGCCGGGGCGCCTACGGGCGTCCCGGGGACAGGTCCCGGTCTCATGACCAGCGCCACTGCTCCCACCCGCCGGGTACGCCTGGCACTCACACCGCGCACCTCCCTGGCCGGGCTGCTGGACGGCGCCTGGTGGCCGTACTCACGCAACCTCGCCACCGAACTGCCGCCCCTGGTGGATGCGCTGCGGGACCGCTGGGGTCGCATCACGCGCGTCACCGCGAATCCGGCGCCCTGGCCCGTCGCCCCGTACCAGGTCCCCGTCGGCGGGCACGCCGTGCGCGTCCGCTGGTTCACCGACCAGGCTCCCGACACGATGATCCTGCTCTCGTACGACCGCGGCCGCTGTGACCTGCTGGTGATTCCCCCGGAGACCGAACCCACCGCCGCCAGAGGGCTGATGGCCGTCGCCTCTGCCCCGGGCAACCTCCACACCACGGACACCCTGATGGTCGACGAGGACGCCACCGGTCGCCGCCTGCGGGAGGCCCGAGCCGGTGAGGACCCCGGGGAGACGGACGGCGAGGCCTCCTCGCGGCTCCGATCCCGTACCCGCCCCGTCGTCGGGGCACGCATGATCTACCTGCCACAGAGCATGCGGAGGTGACGACCACCGATCTGTCGTCTCCCTGGCCTCTCCACGCCGCGAACGAATATCTGTGCCGGCGGGATGAGAATGCGAGGGGTGGCGCAGTCAGACTTATTGGCGTCCAGAAATAGTGACTCCATTAAACCGGGACTGACGGATTCCACGTGCTAGTCTCGATTCCAGTTGCAGTTGTGGTTCCCGAAACTTCAGGCCCCCCAGTCAAGCCCATCGGCTACTGGGAGTGCTTTCGTCTCCGGTCTCTCCGGCGGGGTAATCATCACGGCGACACGGCATCCGTACAGTGCGGACTCCGATGAGCCCCCAGAAAGAGATACGACATGAGCAGTGGCACCGTGAAGTGGTTCAACGCGGAAAAGGGCTTCGGCTTCATCGAGCAGGACGGTGGCGGCCCCGACGTGTTCGCCCACTACTCGAACATCGCCTCCCAGGGCTTCCGCGAGCTGCAGGAAGGCCAGAAGGTCAACTTCGACATCGCGCAGGGCCAGAAGGGCCCGACGGCCGAGAACATCGTTTCCGCCTGACGCTGACGCGCACGACGTGGCTGGGGCCCGCATCC
>NZ_JBHYMF010000301.1:0-5780 GCF_042742855.1 Streptomyces sp. NPDC058877
GCGTGCGGGGCAACGTCGGGGGCCGTCCGGGATCAGCCGGCGGCGGGGGCCCCGAGCTGGACTCCGTTGCCGGCGGTTTCCTCCCGGGCCGCCAGGGCCTTTTGTGCGAGGACGCCGAAGACGACTCCGAACACGGCCCACAGCACCGCTTGGATGGCCAGCGTGGAAACCCGGAACTCCCAGAGCAGCGCAGCCGGGAAGCCGGCCTGGACGGCATCGTCGTTGTTCGGCAGGACGACGAAGGCGATCGCTGTGACGGCGACGAAGCCGGCACCGGCCGCCAGGGTCGCGTTCCAGTTGCCCAGGCGCGGTGCGAGGCGTCGTCCGGCGATCACGGCGGCGACCCCGAGGAGGATGCTGAGCAGGATCATCAGGAAGAACAGGGTGGTGCGCTTCCCGATCGTGTCGGGATTTCCGACGGCCGGCGGGGTCGCCGGGTACTTGAGGAACGGCACCAGGTAGACGGTGGTGAACGCGGCGGCGGCGGTGAGCGCCGCCGTCGCCCGCGGGCTGAACCGGCCGATGCGACCGAGGGCGAAGGAGAACGCCAGTGCGGCGATGCCGCCGAGCGCCACTCCGTAGACCAGGACTCCGGTGGCCAGGCCGAAGGTGGACTGGGTGGTGCGGCTGAAGCCTTCCTCTTCCTCCGGGGCTTCGGAGGTGGCCGTGCCCTCGTGACCGGCGTGGGCTTCGTGCCCGCCCTGGGCCTCCTCCACCGCGATCGCGCCGTTCACGGAGGGCTCGCCCACCACGTAGGCCACGGCGAAGGCGAACAGTCCGGCGATCAGGCCCGCGAGCATGCCGCGGACCAGGAGGGTTCTGACAGTCGAGGCGTGCATGTGCTGGTCGCCCCTCAGTGGCAGGGGAAGCCGAGCAGGTGGCGACCGTCGTGCACCCATTCGTGCACGTCGGTGCCCGCGAACACGGAGGTGGCGCCCTGCTCGGCGCCCACGAAGTACAGCGCGACCAGCGCGAGGAGGCCCACGAAGAAGGCCCAGGGAAGGACGGCACGCACGGGCAGCGGGGCCGGTGCGGTGAGCGATGGGGTGGAAACGGCGGGGGAGACGACGGCCTCGGCCATGATGGAACCTCCTGTGGGAACTCGCGTCCCAGACGGTGGTGCAGGACGACGGTCCACGGGTCTGACTCACCGCGACGCCGTCTTCCGGGACGTTGCGGCTCACAGTGGCGCGACCGTGCCGGATTCTCACCGGGCTTCCGTCTCGCCGTCGTCACGCTGTTCAAATGTCGCCTGACCGTACCGCGTGCTGCGGTTCCAGCCAAGGGCGTGAGGCCGGGATCACGCTCTGCCACCTCCGGGGGTAGAGTCCCGCCGACCGGTCCGTCGACCGCCGACCGGTCCGTCGACGGGCCAGCCGTACCCCTTGCCGCAAAGGATCCTGATGACAGTCCGGTTGACCCTGATCTCGCCCGCGACGGGCGAGGCGCTGCGCGAGGTCCGGTTCGATGACGACGGTCCGCTCGACCCGACCAGCATCGCCCGGGCCGAGGCCCTCGCGTCCGCAGTCGGTCCTTCCCCGCGCGCATACGCCTCTCCGTCCCGTCGCTGTCGCCGCACGGCGGAGGCCCTGGGCCTGCAAGCGGTCCCGTTGGGCGAACTCGCCGGCTGTGCGATGGGTCGGTGGCGCGGCCGCGGCCTCGCGGAGGTCGCCGAGGCGGACGCCGCCGGGGTCTCCGCCTGGCTGTCCGACCCGACGGCGGCCCCCCACGGCGGGGAGTCCCTGCGGGACCTGCGCGTCCGGGTCGGCTCCTGGCTCGACGACCTCCGGGACGGCTCCGGGCGTGTGGTGGCGGTCGTCGAACCGGACGTGATCCGTGCCGCGACCGTCCACGCCCTCGCGGTACCGGACGCGACGGCCTGGCGCCTCGACGTCCGCCCCCTGGCCGCGGTCCACCTCAGCGGGCGCGCCGGCCGTTGGAACCTGCGCACCGGCGAGCCGCTCGCGCAAGGCAGCTAGGCGTGTCTCACGCGGTGAACGCGGCGAGCTTCTTGCCGCAGGCCGGGGTGGCGCCCACGGCCTGGTCTCGACCTGCCGGTGGTGGCGGACCGGGTGCGGGATCTTGAGGAGATGAGCAGCCCGTGGCACGCTCACGCCGCGTGATCGATGAATTCGCGAAAGCCAACCTGCACGAGAGACTGCGGCGGGACCGCAAGGCGTTGCTCTGGAAGCTCGACGGCCTGTCCGAATACGACGCCCGTCGACCTCTGACAGCAACCGGAACCAACCTCCTCGGCTTGGTCAAACACCTGGCCACCGTCGAGGCCAGGTACTTCGGCGAGGTCTTCCACCGCCCTTCCCCGGAACCGCTGCCCCGGTGGCAGGACCACGACGGCAGCGACCTGTGGGCGACCGAGGACGAGACCCGCGATCAGATCACCGGGTTCTACCGGCGCACGTGGGAACACTCGGACGCGACGATCGACGCGCTTCCGCTCGACGCCCCCGGCCACGTGCCGTGGTGGCCGGAGCCTCATCCCAACACGAACCTGTTCGCCATCGTGGTCCACGTCCTCGGCGAGACCAATCGGCACGCCGGACACGCCGACATCCTGCGCGAGGGCCTCGACGGCCGGACCGGGATGCGTCCCGAACACGAGAAGCAGATCGACGAGGAAACCCGTGCTGCCCACTGCGCGAAGATCGAGCAGGCCGCCAGGTCGGCGGTGGCGAACGACGCCTAGCAGTGGCTGTGCCCGGGGGTGTCCGCCGCCGGCGTTCGGCATCTCGCCCACTACCAGGCATCGCCGTTTCACGGAGCGGACCGGGGCCGGCCCGTGGTGTTGGCGGCACTGGCCCTCCTCACCGTCTCGCCGTCCGCTGCCGACGCAAGGGGGCGCTTCCTCGTCCTCCTGGCCCCTCCTCGGCCCCACCTGCTTACGAGAAGCTCTCGAAACTCGCCACGCGTTACAACCCTTCAGGTGTCCCCATGGTCAAGAGCGTCATGGACACGCCCGATGTGTGGATCGGTCTCAGTGACAAGGAGTTGCGGAGGAACCGGTGGTGGACCGCTTTCCTGACGGTGTTCCTCGGTGGCGGGACGTTGGCGGCGGGCTTGACCCCACCGGCGTCGGAGCGGTGGTGGTGGGTCGGTGTTTTCGGTTTCGTGTGGGTGCTCGCGGTCTTCTCCATGGTCAACCGTGGATACGGTCGGACGCTCCTCACCGCGGAGGGGATGAAGTTCCACACCTTCGTCAGTCGGCGCTCGATTCCTTGGGGCGAGATCACTCGAATCGAAAAGCGGGAGCACCACACGCGTGGCGGTCCCTTCTGGGACGTCCGGGCCGTAAGGGTCAGTGGGCGTTCGCCCACGATTCCCGGGGTCTTCACCAGCAGGGCGTTCGATGTGGAGTTCGACCAGAAGCTGGCCACGATCCAGGAGCGTTGGGCCCGCGCAGCCGGCGCTTGATGGTTCCCGAGCCGCGGGAGCCCCGGTGGCCGTGGGGAAGGGGACGGTCCCGTCGAGGGGCCGTCCCGCTGGCCTTCCGCTGAACCCGTGGGCCACCGAGCCCTCCCACCGGACGGTGCCGGGGCGGGAAGCAACGGGTGCTTCCCGCCCCCGGTCGATCGGTGCGGACGCGTCAGGCCGGGCGTCTCCACTCCCGCAGCAGCAGGTAGCCGAGGTACGCGCCCCCCACGGCCATCGTGTACAGGCCGACCGGAAGGTTGTCGAAGAGCGGCGACTGCTGGGCGGTCAGATCGGCGAGGACCAGGAGCAGGGCGCCGAGCAGCGTCGACATGACCAGGTGCGGTCCGCCGCTCCGGGTGACCCGCTTGGCGATTTGCGGCGCCGTCAGGGAGACGAAGGCGATCGGTCCGGCGACGGCGACCGCGCCGGCGGACAGGACGATCGACAGGGTGATCGCCGCGGTCGCCGTCCGGCCCGGACGGGTGCCCAGACCGGTGGCGAGGTCGTCGCCCATTTCTCCGATGCGCAGGGGGCGCGCCAGGAGTGCCGCGAACGGTAGGCAGACGAGCAGGATCAACCAGACGGTGGCCGCGTCGTCCCAGGAACGGGCCGCGAGGCTTCCGTTGATGTAGGCGGTGAGCGCGCTGGCCTTGTCCCGTTCGACGGCGTAGACGACGTACTGGGTCAGTGCCGTCGACATCGCGGCCACGCCGATCCCGGCCACGACCAGGCGGCCGGGATTGCGGAACCCGGTTCCGGTGGAGACGTAGACGAGGCTCATGGCGAGCACCGCACCGAGGAGCGCTCCGAGGGGAACCGGCACGAGGTCGGGGAAGAACAGTGCCGCGGCGGCTGCTCCCGCCCCGGAGCCGGCACTGAGGCCGATCACGTCCGGGCTGCCCAGCGGGTTGCGGGTGACCGACTGGAAGAGGGCGCCGGACAGGCCGAAGGCGGCACCGGCGGCGATGGCGACCACCAGCCGGGGACCGCGCAGCCGGTTCAGCACGAAGGCGTTCTTGCCCGTGGCCTCGCCCATGACGGCGGACGGAAGGTCGGCCGGGTCGATGCCGAGACGCCCCATCGACAGGGTCGCCACGGCCGCCCCGAGGAGCAGCAGCAGCGTCACCGCGGCGGCCAACACGGTGGGGCGGCGGATCGGGACGGCGATCCGGGGCCCGATCCGCAGGAGGGCCCGACCGGCGGGTCGAAGGGGCCGTGACGGCGTCACGGAGGGGGTGTCGATCCGTTCGGCGGTCGTCATGTCGCTCCTCTCATGCGGCGGACGGCGAAGAGCAGCGCGGGTGCACCGACGAAGGCGGTGACGACGCCGACCATGAGCTCCTGCGGCCGGAGCAGGACCCGGCCGATGACGTCGGCGAACAACAGCAGGGCCGGACCCACGAGCGAGGTGAAGACGATCTGCAAGCGGAAGTCGGCGCCCACGAGCGCCCGGACGACGTGCGGGACGGCGAGTCCGACGAAGGCGATGGGGCCGACCGCCGCCGTCGCCGCGGCGCTGAGGAGAGTGGCGGCGAGCAGTCCGGCACCCTTGATGCGCACCGGGCTGATGCCGAGGGAAGCCGCCTTGTCGTCGCCCATCGCCATGGCGTTGAGGCCGGGGGCCAGGAGTGCGGCGAGGAGGAAGCCGACCGCGGCGAACGGGAGGACCGCCCAGAGGGCGTCGAAACCGCGTCCGCCGAGCGAGCCCACGACCCAGTACCGGTAGGTGTCGAAGACCCGCGGCCGGGACAGGGCGACGGCCTGGATGAACGCGGCCAGGACGGCGGAGAGCACCGCACCGGCGAGCACCAACCGGACCGGGCTGCCGCCGCCTCCCGCCGTGCCGATGAGGTGGACGGCGACACCGGTCACCAGGGCGCCGACGAGCGCCCACCAGATCGTTTCGCGCTGCCCGGCGGCGCCGAGGAACGCGGTTGCGGCGACGATGCTGGCGGAGGCGCCCGCGTTGATGCCGAGGAGTCCCGGCTCGGCGAGGGGGTTGCGGGTGATGCCCTGCATGAGGGTGCCGGCGACCCCGAGGCAGAGCCCCGCGAGCAGGCCGAGTGCGGTGCGGGGGTAACGGCTCTCCACGACGGTGCGGAGGTATCCGTCCTCTTCGCCGGTGACGACCCGTAGGACGTCCGCTGCGGACGTCGGCTTGCTGCCGAACATCGTGCTGGCGAGGACCGCCAGCGCGAGCAGGACCAGGCACAGGACGGTGGCTGTGAAGTGCCGGGCCGGGCCCCGCCGTACGCACGCGGGGCCCGGCCCGGTCCGGGAGGGAGTGGTCCCGCCGGGGCGCTGCTGCTACTTCCCGGCCGTGGCGACGGCCTTGTCGATCAACGGGACGT
>NZ_JBHYMF010000302.1:0-5770 GCF_042742855.1 Streptomyces sp. NPDC058877
ACCACCGCCTCGTATGTGCAGGGCCGCTGCCGCGGCCCGCGAGGCCTCCCCCTTCGACCCGAGGAGTGACTCCCTCCAGCAATGGACGGATCGTCCGGTAGTACCTGCGCCGCCCCCTCTCCCGAGGCGGCGGCATGATCATCTCCCTGTTGCTGCTCTTCGCGGCCTTCCTCCTGATCCTGGCCAACGGCTTCTTCGTGGCCGCCGAGTTCGGCCTCGTCACCGTCGAGCGCGCCGAAGCCGAACGGGCCGCGGCCGCCGGCGACCGGCGCGCCCGCACCGTCGTCACCGCGTTGCGCGAGCTGTCCTTCCAGCTCTCCGGCACCCAGCTCGGCATCACGATCACCTCGCTCGTCGTCGGCATGCTCGCCGAACCCGCGCTCGCCGGACTGCTCCACGGCCCGCTCACCATGACCGGGCTGCCCGCAGGAGCCGTCTCCGGGGTGTCCGTGGTCATCGGCATGCTGCTCGCCTCCGCCGCCCAGATGGTGGTCGGCGAGCTCGTACCGAAGAACTGGGCGGTTTCCCGGCCGCTCCAGGTCGCCCGTTTCGTCGCCACCCCCCAGCGCCGTTTCTCGGCGCTCTTCCGGCCGGTGATCTCCCTGCTCAACAGGGTCGCCAATCGGCTGGTGCGGCTCCTGGGCGTCGAGCCCACCGAGGAGCTGGACTCGGTCCGAACCCCCGGTGAGCTCGTCTCGCTCGCCCGGCACTCGGCCCAGGCCGGCACCCTCGAACAGGACACCGCGGACCTCTTCGTCCGGACCCTCTCCCTCGGTGGCCTCACCGCCGAGCAGGTCATGACCCCGCGCGTGAAGGTCAGCGCCCTCCAATGGGACGCCACTGCCGCCGACGTCCTCAACCTCACCCGGGCCACCGGCCTCTCGCGCTTCCCGGTCTATCGGGACCGCATCGACGAGGTCGTCGGCATGGTCCATCTCAAGGACGCCCTGGCCGTCGCCCCGCACGCCCGGCTGCGCACCCCCGTCGGACGGATCGCGGTTCCGCCGCTCCTCGTCCCCGAGACGCTGCCCGCCCAGGCGCTCCTGGAGCGCCTGCGAAGGGAACAGCCGATCGCGGTGGTCGTCGACGAGTACGGTGGCACGGCCGGCGTCGTCACCCTGGAGGACATCGTCGAGGAGCTCGTCGGGGAGGTCCGCGACGAGCACGACACCGCTGCCGACGACCGGCCCGAGCTGGCCGCGGTCCCCGCGGAGGACGGTCGTCCCGTCTGGGAGGCCGACGGCTCCTGCCGGGTCCACACCCTGCGGCGGATAGGACTCGACGTGCCCGACGGGCCGTACGAGACCGTCGCCGGGCTCGTCGCCGATCTCCTGGGGCGCATCCCGGCCCCCGGTGACCGGGCCGAGCTGCCCGGCTGGCGGTTCTCCGTCCGCCAGGTCGACCGCTACCGCGCCGAGCGGGTGCGCATCGTCCGTACCACCCCGGACCAGGGCGGACCTTCCGTCGCGCCGGTGGCCGTGGTGGTGGAGGCGGCCCGATGAGCACCCTGCAACTCTTCTTCGCCCTCCTCCTGGTCCTCGCCAACGGCTTCTTCGTCGGGGCCGAGTTCGCCCTCGTCTCCGTCCGGCGCAGCCAGATCGAGCCCCTCGGCGGTGCCAGGGCCAAGCAGGTCCTCCACGGGCTGGAGAACCTGCCGCAGATGATGGCCGCCGCCCAGTTCGGCATCACCGTCTGCTCGCTGACGCTGGGCGCCGTCGCTGAGCCGACCGTCGCCCACCTCCTCGAACCGGTCTTCCACGCGATCGGGGTTCCGGCGGGCCTGATCCATCCGCTCGGCTACGTCATCGCCCTCGCGGCCGTCGTCTTCCTCCACCTCGTCATCGGCGAGATGGTTCCGAAGAACCTCGCGATGGCGGACCCCGAGCGCACCGCCCTCTGGCTCGCTCCCGGGCTCGTCGGCTTCGCCCGGCTCTGCAAGCCGGTCACCACCGCCCTCGGAGCCTGTGCCCGGTCGGTGCTGCGGGCGTTCAAGGTCGAGCCGAAGGACGAGGTGGAGGCGGTCTTCACCAGTGCCCAGCTCGGCCGGCTCGTCGAGGACGCGGGCCAGGCGGGGCTGCTCGACCCGGTCGAGCAGGAGCGCCTGGAGGACGCCCTGGAGCTGGGCAGCCGCCCGGTGACGGACGTGCTGATCACATCGTCCTCCCTGGTCACCGTCTCACCGTCGGTCACTCCGCGCGAAATCGAGGAGCTGACCGTGCGGACCGGGTACTCCCGCTTCCCGGTCCGCGCCGAGGGCCGGGCCACCTTCATGGGTTTCGTGCACGTGAAGGACGTCCTGGACCTGGAGGACCGCGAGCGGGCGGTGCCGCAGCGGCTGTGGCGCCCGATGGCCACGCTCCGCGCCGAGCTGCCGCTCGACGACGCCCTCACCGTGATGCGTCGCGCGGCCACCCATCTGGCACAGGTCGCCGACGGATCGGGCCGGGTCCTCGGACTGGTCGCCCTGGAGGACGTCCTGGAGATGCTGGTGGGCGAGGTGCGCGATCCGGCGCACCGCGTCCAGCCGCTGCCCGGGCCGACCCCCACCACGGTGCCGGCCCCCGTCCGGGGCTGATCAGTACCCCGGGGGCTCCTGCCTCGGGCCGCGGTTGACCGGACCGCGGCCCGACAGGACCTCCCCGTACGCCTGCATGAGGTCGGCCAGCCGGAGGGTGGCGAGGTCCTCCCGGCTCAGGGTCCCGGGGTAGCCGGAGAGCCGCAGGTCCCGGTAGGCGCAGGACTTCTCGTACAGGGTCCGAAGGAAGCGGCCGTTGCCGAGCTCGTCGATCCAGCCCTGCTCGACGACGTGCCCGCTGATCGAGCGCAGCTCGTCGCGGGCCTCTTCGTCCCAACCGTCTCCGTTGGCCGCCGCGAGGGACTCACCGATCGCGGTGAGCTCCAACGGACGGTACGAAGGGAAGTCGACCCGGGTGGTGAACCGGGAGGACAGGCCGGGGTTGGTGTTGAGCAACCGGTCCATGCCCTCGGGATAGCCGGCGAGGATGACGACGAGGTGGTCCCGGTTGTCTTCGGCCCGCTTCAGGAGCACCTGGAGGGCCTCGTCGCCGTAGGCGTCCCCCTTGCTGTAGCCGCTGTTGGACAGCGCGTACGCCTCGTCCACGAACAGCACCCCGCCGACCGCCGAGTCGATCAGCTCGTTTGCCTTGACCGCGGTCTGTCCCAGGAACTCGCCGACCAGATCGGCCCGCTGCGCCTCCACGAGGTGGTCGCCGCCGAGCAGCCCGAGCGCGTAGAAGACCCGACCCAGGATCCGGGCGACGGTCGTCTTCCCCGTTCCCGAAGGGCCGGAGAAGACGAAGTGGCGCTTCGGCGGCTGCACCGGAAGCCCCTGACCGGCCCGCAACCGGGCCATCTCCAGCTGCGCCGAGAGCGCCTTGACCTGTCGCTTCACCGGTTCGAGGCCGACCATGCCCTCCAACTCGGCGAGTGCCTCCGCGAGCAGCACCGGATCGGTGGGGCCGGCCGGGAAGGTGGGAGGCGTCGGCTGGCCGGGCAGCGGCACCTTCTGCCGCACGGCCTCGGGAGGCCCGACGGGGGCCGTCGGCGTCACCGGGTCGGGCGCGAGGCGCAGGCCGTCGCCGAGTCCGCCGGAGTCCGGTTCGGCGCCGGGCACGGCGTCCACCGCGTCCTGACCGAGGCCCCCGCCGGCGGAGCCGGTCGCGACCGTCGCCAGGCCGGCCGGGTCGTCCATCCCGTCGTACCCCTCGAAGCCGTCGTATTCGGCGATCGCCGCGAGCCGGGCCGCCGTGTCCATGAACGTCGGGTCGATCCGGTGCACGGCCCGGTACAGGGGCAGGGCCGCGGCGCTGCGGCCGGTGCCCTCGTGGGCCCGGGCGAGCCAGTAGCGCAGCTCCTTGCGCTGGGGCTGCTCACTGCGGCACCGCATCAGCGAGGCCGCCAGCAGCGGCTCGGCCTGGCCGTACATCTCCAGGCGCACCCGGGCCATGCCGCCGAAGAGCCCGGCCTCGATGCCGAGCAGCGGATCGTCCACGAGGGGTTCGGTGTGTCGGACGAGTTGTTCCCAGTCCTTGACGAGGTACGAGCGACAGGCGTGCAGGAAGCGCACCTGTGGATCGGTGTCGATCGGGGGGAGCCCCGCGAGTGCCCGGTCGAGCTCCGCCACGTGCCGGCCGTCGAGCCAGTGCGAGGCGTGGGCGAGGAGCAGGTCGCGCGGGCTCTCCAGGACGGGCTGTACCCACCAGCCGAGCCAGTACCAGGAGTTCAGGGTGCGGCGGTAACGGGTCCGCTGCTCGCCGAAGCGCTCCCGGTTCCGGTACATGCGCAGCAGCGCGGTCGTGGTGTCGACCCGGAGCGCGTGCAGCCCGAGCCAGGCGTCCGCCATCCCGGGGTCGATCTGTACCGCCGCCCGGAACTCGTCCTCCGCCTGCGGATACGCGCCCATCGTGTAGGCGTCGATTCCGCGCAGCCAGGCGAGCTCGGCCGGGGGCTGTGAGCCCTGCGTGCCGATGTCCATCGGGTCCCCCACAACCGTCATCGCATGGACGGGATTTGACCGCACCTGGGGGCATCGTACCTGCGCAGGGGGTGGGTACTTAAGAAGGAGTGCATGATCCGGAAGCAGTGACCCTGGGTGATCGACAGGGTCCGCAAGGGGCTCCGGACTGCCCGGAGAGGGGTGATCGAGGGCAGAACGAAGCCCCCGATCACGGGGGAACAACCGGGGGCTTCGTGTCTGCGGCAGCTCCGAAAAGCCGCACATTCAGAACGTAAGACCTGTACGCCTCCGGGGTCAAGCGGAGTTGAAGCACTTGCGGAAGTGGACTTTCGGCCACTCAGTTCACGAAAGAAGAGCCGTGACCCTGTGTAACGGCATGGTGCGTGCCCGCTGTCACGGCCGGCCCCGGAAGCCAGTCGTACCCCTCCTGACACTCCCGTACCAGGGTGTCGGCGAAGGCCCGAGAGGGGTCCTGAGCGAAGTGGCGAGTCTCTGCCATGGTCCAGCCGTCCCAGAAGGCGGCCTGTTCCGGCCCGTCCCGGTGGCGGCCCCGTGCCCAGGACTGCTCGGGACCGCGCTCCATCCACAGCAGTCGCGCCAGGAACGGCCGCACCGCCCGGCGGCCCGCGCCGACGCCCTCGACCAGGACCACCGGGGCCGGAGCCAGCGTCCGCGCCCCGCCGAAGCGTCGCAGCTGCCAGTCGTAGGGCCGGTAGGACGCCGTTGCACCCCGGGAGAGCGGCTCCAGCACCTGGGTGCGCAGCCGGTCGGTCCACCCGAAGAGCTCTTCGTGCGTGGCGAGGTCGTCGAGGTGGAGGACGGGGGCGTCACCGAGGGCGGTGGAGAGGCGGGCCGCGAGGGTGGACTTGCCGGAGCCCGCGTGGCCGTCGACCGCGACGAGGCGGGCCGGCCCGCAGGAGGGCGGCAGGCGGAGCAGCGCGTGTGCCGCACGGTCGAGGTCGCTCATGGCCCCAGGGTAGGGGAGTGGGAACCGCCGCAGGTCAGAGAGGTGCCGCCAGCAGTGGTCGAGACCCCGTATTGGTCCGGCGACGCGTGCCGAAGTGCTGGCGGAGCCCCGTGGGAGCCGGGATAGTGGGCCGCGTGGCCCTCGCCCTTCCCGGCGGAGGGTCCCGTGCGCCCGCTGGTTCGCCCACCCCGGGTGCCCACCGCCCGGTCCGTCCCCACCGCTCCGTTCGCCCGCTGCCGTGCGGGCCCGTGCCCGTCCCGTCCGCCGTTCTCGACTGGGGGTCGTCGCCCATGACCAGTTCCACCCCGCGCAGGACCGTCCTCGCC
>NZ_JBHYMF010000303.1:0-5717 GCF_042742855.1 Streptomyces sp. NPDC058877
CATCTCGAAGCGTGGAGAACGGCCGCCTCCGCTGTCCCGGGAAGAACCACAGATCAGCAGGACGAGTGACCTGCGAGGTTAAACGCCAAGCTCAGGCTTCATCGTGCTGCCGCGTCGCTGGGTCGTCGAACGGACCTGGGTCGTGTCCCGCCACGTGGTGTAGAGGATCACTCCACTTCGGCAGCGTGCCACCTGTGACCACCGCGTTGGTGCCGAGGGGGCAGTAGTGATGCTCGCCGTTACACCACTCTGCGGGACGCGATCCTCATGACCCGCCGCCTCACCTGCGGGAAGAAGAGTCCGGACCGCCGCCCGCCCGAACCACCCCAGCTCACGCAAGCCGCATGATCTCGCCTCGTCGCGCTCGCGGCCGACGCTCACAGTCCACAGCCAACGGTTCCCCGCGTCTCTGCCGGGGCTACTTACCCGCCAGCCCCAGATTGGCCCCGCTCCGCAAGTCCGGAAACCCCTGCGCGATGACAGCAGCCGGCTCCAGGCAGGCCTTGCGCGTGTCCGCTGCCGTCGGGCCCGTGGCACATCCCAAGGTTCCGTAGGTTCGCACTGCGTCCTGGAGCTTCCGGGCGACGGAATCGAGGGTCGCGAATCCTTGGCGCCCATTGATCTCGCGCAAGGCCAGGCCGGCAGCCTCGGATGTGGCGTCGGCTGCTGCCTTGCACTTCGCAGTGAACATCTGAGGCGACGACGTCGAGCAGGGCGAGTTCGTGCCCGAACCGAACTGCTGTTCATCCGCCGAGATGCGCTCCTCAACGGCGAGCTTCACCTTCTCGGCGGCCTCCGCCTTCGCCGAGACCGGCTCAATCGACGGCGAGGAGGAAGCCGAGGGCCGATCCGAGCGATTCACACCTTCAGAATCGCTGCATCCCGTGATGAGTACCCCTGACAGACCCAACGCGGCCACCGCCCGCAGCGCTTGCCACTTCATCTTTTGCTCCCCCTCCGAACTGTCGCGTCACCCTACCCGAGGGCTCGTACAAGATCAGAGAGCCTTCAGAAACAGGTACTCAGCTTGTTCTTTATCTACCAAGATCTTCCGGGCTTGCCGATGGCCTTGAGGGTCTCGGGGCGTTTGACGGTTTTGCCGACGTCGTAGCGGGGTGCCCGGTGCTTGTTCTTGGCGCCGGGTGGCCGTCCGGGGCCGGCGCCTCGGGGTTTGGGAACACGGGTCGGGCAGGCGAGGTGAGCGCGGATGTTCCTGAACCCCCGGCGGACCCGGGCGGGGGTGAGCCGGTCTGAGGTGGTGGGTTTCTCCCAGGGACGGCGGAGGTCCGCGGCGAGGGGCCGGGCGAGTCGGAGCTGGGTGTGAGCGGCGATCAGGATCCAGGTCCAGCGGTCCGCCGCCTCGGGAGTACGGAGTTTCGGGGTGGTCCAGCC
The DNA here is from genome assembly GCF_042742855.1 of Streptomyces sp. NPDC058877. Classification (NCBI taxonomy): domain Bacteria; kingdom Bacillati; phylum Actinomycetota; class Actinomycetes; order Kitasatosporales; family Streptomycetaceae; genus Streptomyces; species Streptomyces sp. NPDC058877. The sequence continues at coordinate 1,393 of NZ_JBHYMF010000303.1, forward strand.
GAGCGTCTGCTTCGCGAAGCGGAAGGTGTGTTCCAGATCGAAGCGGCGGAGAAATGCCTGCCAGAAGCGGTCCACGTCGCCGGGGGTGGCGCCGGTCTTGGAGGACCACAACCACACCGGCGGGGCGTCCCGGTCCTTCGACAGATGCTCGACTTTCAACCGCATCAACGTCCCTTCAACCACCGGTAGTTCACCGTCGTGGTCGAGCCACGGATCGCGTCCCGCAGAGTGGTGTAACGGCGAGCATCACTACTGCCCCCTCGGCACCAACGCGGTGGTCACAGGTGGCACGCTGCCGAAGTGGAACGTGATCCTCTACACCACGTGGCGGGACACGACCGAGCCACGAGGAGCGGTGAGTAAGCCTTGGGTGGACCCGGTCCCACGCCTGGGTCTCGGCCTTGCCGTAGTTGCTCGTGTCCGTGACCGTAGTGATCGCTGGCTCGGGCCAGGTCTCCGGCTTGGTGAAGCGGAATTCCGGTCCGTGCTTGGGTGGACGGCCGCTGACGCCGTGCATCCTCGGTGGTTTCGGCAGACGCATCACGCGGTCGGAGCGGACCCGGCCGACCATCTCGACGGGCAGGTCGCGCAGGACCCAGGCCAGGCGGGTGACGTCGTAGCCGGCGTCGCTGACGATCACGATGTCCGGGTCCCCGGTCTGCCACTGGCCCGCGGCGATGAGCCGCTCGACGACACCCCTCAGCTGGGCAGCGGTGACCGCGGTCGCGTCGTCCACCGGGCCGAGTCGCACCGCGTCCAGGATCGCTGTCCAGGACGTGGCACCCGGCTCCAGCACGGCGACGAAGGAGTAGGGCCAGCCCGGAATGAACTGCGACGCTGTCTTCGCCCGACCATAGACGTGGCAGAACAGCCGCTCCGCTGAGCACGGCGCGTCTGAGCGAAGCCAGGGCGACACATCGACCGCCAGGACCAGACGCCCGCCGTCGAAACGCGGCAGCGGCAACCCAGCCAGCACGCTCCGCAGCCGATCGACGTCGAGCCGGCCGTGGTTCAGGCCGCCGTACATCGCCCCGTGCCCACGACGATGCTCAGGCAGCAGCGTCAGGTCCACCAAAGACTTCACCGCACCGTCCGCACACAGCACCGCGTCCGCCAGCTCGAACAACTCATCGCGCCGAGCGGTCAGACACTCGTAAAACTCTTCCCGGAAGCGTGACGCTTCCGCGAACGCTTCCCTCCGGACATCGTCAGGTAGCAAACTCACTCTCACGGCCTTCGTCGTGGTCACGTGCACCTTGGTCGGAGTACATGATCAGACGAAGGCCGCCCCCACGTCCGGTGAATCCCCAGGTGAGCGACCCAGTTCGACGGACGATTCGAGCGAACATGAGGCGCGGTATCCCTACGCTTCGGGCTCTGACTCGTCCCTGAGGTACCGACCCCAAATCTGGGCCTTGCGATAGGGGCCGGCCCCGTCGCAGTCGTACTGCGGCTCATCAAAGGTGACCCAGTACAGAAGCTCGCCACTGAGCGACTGGGCATGCTTGTTGGGCTCGGGTGCACCCATGACATCGATCGTTCCGGAAAAGTCGACCTGCCAAGGACCATCCCAGTCCGGAGCGCGAACGACAGTGACCCGGCTACCCGGCGCCAATGCACCCGTCGGCCAGATCTGACTCAAGGGACGACCAATTATGTGCTCTACCGCCTGACGGTCATGTACGTCCGCAGGAACAGAGCCGGAACTGTCTGTCATGCCGCCCACCCTGCCCGCATCGCTTCAGGAGCGCCAGAAGATAAAGAACAAGCTCAGCTTGCCGTTTAACCTCATGGACAGTTCGCGCTTACCGTAGGCGCGTGAACGACATCAACACCGAAACCCTTGGGTGGGACCTCATCGGCTGGGACAGCGACGAGCAAGCCGCACATGTAACTGGCCTCAACCGAGTTGAGATTCTGAGCATCAGGGACCTGTTCCCCGGCCGGGACGATGACTTCCTTGAGACCGCGGTCTACGAGGTGCCGCCGGCGCTGTACTCGGCGATGCAGAGTGCCATCCCGCACCTGGAGTTCCGTGAGGGGCTGCAATACCAGATCGGTGGATTCCTCCTATCAGTCTGAGCTTGCAGACCCGCCAATGCGGCGGGGCTTCGTGCCGACCTTGTGGTGTGCGGGTCGTTTGTAGGACTCGCCGGTTGCGAGGACGCGTCCGACGTCGTAGCGGGGAGCTGGTCGCCGGTTCTTCGAGCCGGGAGGGCGGCCGGGGCCGGGCCGGCTGGGTTTCGGTGCACGGGCTGGCTGATGGACGCGCGTACGGTGACACATCTGCTTCCCGCCTTCCCCGGCCGGGACGCCGTCGGCCGGCTGCGGTGAACCCGGCGGCCCGGCGGCGTCGCCCTTGAGAGCGATGCTGTTCCTCGAAAGTAGGGACGCCCCGATACCCTGTCAACACAGTTCGCATCTGCCCTGTCAGCGGTGGTCGGTTCTCAGCACCCCACGCTGTCAATACAGTTGAAGTCCTGGCTTGACACAGGATCAGGGCGCGAGCCAGGGAACGCCGCCGAGTCGGAGGGCACACATGGACGCCAGCACGATCGCAGCGCAACTACGGCAGAAGATCATCGAAGGGGAGTACCCGCACGGGAGCAAGCTCCCGACCGTACGAGACCTCGCAGCAGAACACGGGGTGAGCCAGCAGACGGCATCCGCCGCCTACACCGCACTGGGCGCGCTCGGCCTGGTCCGCACCGACGCCCGCAGCGGAACCCGCGTGGCGGCGTCCAGGCAGTCCGACGCCCACCTGGGGACCTTCACGCCCCCGGACCTGTCGGTCGCCCAGGCGTGGAAGCCCACCGCACAGGGGACCGCGACGGAGGAAACGACGCTGGTGCGCCAGCTCGACGCCCCGGCCCAGATGACGGCGTGGGGCATCACGGAGGGCGCGACCGTCGTCGAGCGCACCCGCATCCGGTCGGTCGACGGGGTGCCAGTGCAGCACAAGCTGACGGTGATGCCCTACGAGATCGCGGCCAAGGTGCCCGACGGGTACGAAGGCACCCCGCCGATGCTCACCCCCGCCGGGGAGACGTCACCGAAGGCACCGACCGGCGTGCGCGTCGCAGACTGGCTCGGCTGGGACATCGCCCGCACCGAGTCGGTCATCACCGCCGAGCCGATGGATGAGACCGTCTGCGCAGCCCTGGACATCCCGGCCGGATCCCCCGGCTTCCGGATCGTCGGCATCACCCGTAACTCCCAGGGCGAGACGGTGTTCGTGACCATCACCTCGGCACAGCTCCACCACCGCGTCACCCTGGACATCATCGGCTGAACAATCCGGTCGGGCCCGGCGTACTGGCCCACCACCAGCAAGCCGGACTCAGGCATATGTGAATGCACCGACCGAAGCTCGTACGGGTACGGGTACGTACCCGTACCCTATATGGGTGGGAAGGAGTACGACGATGTCCGATGCCAACGTGAGAATCCCCGAGGAAGCCAAGGATCGGCTAGCCGCGATCGCGGCCGCCGAGGGTCTGTCCCTGCGCGCCTACCTCGCCCGTCTGGCCGAGACGATGCTGACGCCGGCCGAGCGCGTCGAGCGTGCGGAGAAGGCGCAGGCAGCGCTGCGGGCCTGGAACGGGTACGCACCGACGCCGGCCGAGCAGAGCGAGCTCGATGATGAGCTGGATCGCCGACTTGCGCGGGTGCAGCGCCCGTGAGCGAAGCGATGCACATCGTCCTGGACGAGACGGCCATGGCGGCGGCAGGTCACGGCAACGTGCTGGCCTCCCGGCTTATCCATCGCGCACACGCCGAGACCGGATGGTTCCTCTACGCGCCCACCTGCGCGCTCGTCGAAGCCGACCGAGCTCGCCCCGGTACCGTCGAGCACCTGGCAGCGCTGCCGGGCATCACCGTCCTTGACCTGGATCTGGCCGCAGCGCTCGCCGTCGCCAAGCAAGAGACATGGGCGGCCGCTCACAGCGAACACGCGGCACTGCCCACCGCCGATCGACCTGAAGGCGCGATCGTGGCCACCACCATGCCGAAGCGCTGGGAAGGCCAGCCAGTACGGGTACTGGACCTCACCCCATGAGCGGCCAGACCTCCCCTTCCGCGGTGGAGGGCTACCACACGGCCCTCTCCTCTGGTCTGTCCATGACCCACCTGCAGATCTGCGGTCTGGAGAAGAACGTGGATGGTCTCGGAGCCCGAGTTGAAGCGCTCGACAAGAAGATCGACCGGAATCAGGCCCAGATCATCGAGCTGCTCACCCAGCTCGTGGGGCAGCGCTCCGCCGCCGGCTGATTTCCCCGGGCCCGGTGCCCGACATGCACACGACTGCGGCTCCGACCAGACAC
>NZ_JBHYMF010000304.1:0-5707 GCF_042742855.1 Streptomyces sp. NPDC058877
CGGGCGAGTAGACCTTCATCACCATAAAAGATGCCTCCTACCCGACCCCTGGCGGGGCCGGGATCAGAGGTGTCCACCACTCGGGGACAGGTCCCATGAGCGATGGGACCGAACGCCTGGCAACACCCGTCGTACCCTCGCTGATGCACTCGCCACCATCACGCCCGCGCTGGTGAGGCGCGAAGCGCGCTACTCGGAGCCGAGGGTTCTGCGGCGCGCGCTGTATTCATGGGCATTCAACAAGCGCGCCTGGGAGAGTGAGCCGTCCGCCGAATGGCAGCATGCCCTCGACTGGATGAAGCGGAACTCCCTGCCCGTCAGTGAGCTGATGGAACCAGACGTCGTGCGCAGGGCGTTGGACGCGCTCGGCCGGAAGATCGACGGAGAGTCCGCCGCAGCGAAGACCGCCCTGCGGAAGCGATCGGCCTTCAGCGAGGTCCTCGGAACTGCCGTCGACAAGGGATACTTCGCGGAGAATCCGCTCGCAAGGGTCAAGTGGCAGGCTCCTGGGGTGAGCGAGGAAGTGGACCCGGCCTGCGTGCCGAACCCGACCCAGGTTGCTCGCCTGCTGACCGCTGTTGGCGAACAACAGGGCCGCGGCCCGCACCTTGAGGCGTTCTTCGGCTGCATGTACTACGCGGCGATGCGTCCGGCGGAGGTCATCCACCTGCAGATCTCACAGTGCCATCTGCCGAAGAGCGGCTGGGGCATGCTCAACCTGAGCGGAGGTGTCGTCACGGCCGGCAAGGAGTGGACGGACGATGGCTCGGTCCATGAAGTGCACTCCTTGAAGCGGCGAGCCGTCAAGGCCACGCGTCCAGTGCCGATACCGCCGCCGTTCGTGCGCACACTGCGAAATCACGTCGATCGCTTCGGCGTGGCGCCCGACGGCCGAGTGTTTCGCAACGCGGCCGGCGGCTACGTTGATGCAGCGGCCTACGGCAAGACGTGGGAGCGGGCCCGTAAGAAGGTCCTGGCTCCCCATGAGCAGCCGACGCTCCTCGCCAAGAGGCCCTATGACCTCCGGCACGCCGGGATCTCGTTCTGGCTGCACTCCGGCGTGGATCCCGCCGAATGCGCGCGCCGGGCCGGCCAGAGCATCCAAGTGCTCTTCCAGTACTACGCCAAGTTCCTGGACGGTCTGCAGGAGCATTCCAACCGGCTCATCGAGGAGTCGATGCAGGAGTGGAGCCGGCGCAGCGAGGACAGCAGCCCCAGGGGCTGAGCCGCAATCTGGCCCGTGTATGGCCCGGAACTGCTGGTCAGGACTGGGATACGGGTGGGATGAACTGGAAGAAGAGGGGTATTTCGACGCCTCCCCCACAGGAAGGCTCGAGCGCTCCAAGAAGGCGCCTGACCCGGGGAAAACCCCAGGTCAGGCGCCTTCTTTCGTGCCGCTAGAAGAAGCCGAGCTTCTTCGGCGAGTAGCTGACCAGCAGATTCTTCGTCTGCTGGTAGTGCTCCAGCATCATCTTGTGGTTCTCGCGGCCGATGCCAGACTGCTTGTAGCCTCCGAAAGCGGCATGGGCCGGATAGGCGTGGTAGCAGTTCGTCCAGACGCGGCCCGCCTGGATCGCGCGTCCCGCGCGGTAGGCGGTGTTCGCGTTGCGGGTCCAGACGCCGGCGCCGAGGCCGTACGGGGTGTCGTTGGCGGTGCGGATCGCTTCGTCGAAGTCGGCGAAGGGGGTCACGGCCACCACCGGGCCGAAGATCTCCTCCTGGAAGATCCGCATGCGGTTGTCGCCTTCGAAGACGGTCGGCTGCACGTAGTAGCCTCCCGACAACTCGCCTTCGTGTTCCATGACCTGTCCGCCCGTCAGTACCCTTGCGCCTTCCTTCTGGCCGATTTCCAGGTAGGAGAGGATCTTGCCGAGCTGGTCGGCGGAGGCCTGGGCCCCGATCATGGTGCTGGTGTCCAGCGGGTGTCCGGGGACGATCTTCTCCGTGCGGGCGACGGCGGCCTCCATGAACTCCGCATAGTGGCCGCGTTGGACGAGCGCGCGTGACGGGCAGGTGCAGACCTCGCCCTGGTTCAGGGCGAACATGGTGAAGCCTTCGAGGGCCTTGTCGCGGAAGTCGTCATCCGCCGCCCACACGTCGTCGAAGAAGATGTTGGGCGACTTGCCGCCGAGTTCCAGCGTGACCGGCTTCAGGTGCTCGGAGGCGTATCCCATGATCAGCCGGCCCGTCGTGGTCTCGCCCGTGAAGGCGACCTTGGCGACGCGCGGTGAGGAGGCGAGCGGCTTGCCTGCCTCCTCACCGAAGCCGTTGACGACGTTCAGGACCCCCGGCGGCAGCAGGTCGGCGACCAGGCCCAGCCAGAAGTGCACGGATGCCGGTGTTTGTTCGGCCGGCTTCAGCACCACCGCGTTGCCGGCGGCCAGCGCCGGGGCCAGCTTCCAGGCCGCCATGAGGAGGGGGAAGTTCCAGGGGATGATCTGTGCCACGACGCCCAGCGGCTCGTGGAAGTGGTACGCGACGGTGTCGTCGTCGATCTCGCTCAGTGCCCCCTCCTGGGCCCGCAACGCCCCTGCGAAGTAGCGGAAGTGGTCGATCGCGAGCGGGACGTCCGCGGCGAGCGTCTCCCGGACGGGCTTGCCGTTGTCCCAGGTCTCGGCGACCGCGAGCGCCTCCAGGTTGTCCTCCATGCGGTCCGCGATCCGCAGCAGCACGGCCGCCCGTTCCGCCGGTGCCGTCCGACCCCACGAGGGGGCCGCTGCGTGCGCTTCGTCCAGGGCGCGTTCCACGTCCTCGGCGGTGCCCCGCGCGACCTCCGTGAAGGGGAGGCCGTTGACGGGGCTCGGGTTCTCGAAGTAGCGGCCGCCCGCCGGGGCGACGTACTCGCCGCCGATCCAGTGGTCGTAGCGGGCCTGGTACGACATGAGTGAGCCCTCGGTGCCGGGTGCTGCATAACGGGTCATGACTTGGCCTCCCTGGAGACGCGCCGGTCGCCCTCGACCGGCGCTCATGCCCGAGTGTGCGGACCCGTACGTTGCAAGACCGTTGCACCGGAGGCCAGTTCTTCTTCCAGGGAGTCGAGCCTCGCGCGCACCGGGGGGAGCTGTGGAGCCGGTACGGCCGCGCACAGCGCCCGCCACACCACCAGGTCGTCCTCGCCCCACGCGCTGTACGCCCAGTCGGAGAGCAAGGCGGGGTCACCCCGGTCCACCAGGGCCGCCCGCAGCCTGCCGGCCAGTCGTTCCCGCAACCGTACGACCCCGGGTGCCGCCGACGAGGGGAGCAGCGGCCCCGCATAGTCCCCGGCGGCCCCGGCGACCGCCCCCGAGGAGAGCCGCCGGTCCACCGTCGTGAAGTCCGCGTCCAGCACGGGGGCGAGTCGGTACGGACGCGAGCGCAGCACGTCGGGGCCGAGCAGTGCCCGCAGCCGGGAGAGCTCCGCCCGCAGCGTCACGGGGGTGACCGACTCGTCCTCGTACAGCGCGGTCAGGAGTTCTTCGCCGCGTATTCCCTCGGGGCGGTGGGCGAGGAGCACCAGTATCTCGCTGTGGCGGCGACTCAGCCGCAGGAGGCGTCCGCCCGAAGAAAGCACGGCCTCGTCGCGGCCGAGCGCCGAAAGCCGGAGGCGCCCGGGCTCCGGAGCCGGACCGGACAGCGCCAACTGGGATTCGGCCGCACGTGCCACCGCCTGGACGAAGCCGAGGCTGTGCGGGTGTGCGAGCCGTTCGCCACCCGTGATGTCCACCGCGCCGAGCACCCGCCCGCTGTGCGGGTCGTGTACGGGGGCCGCAGCACACGTCCAAGCACGTACCGGGTGCCGGAAGTGCTCGGCGGCAACGACCTGCACGGGCCGGTCGACGGCGAGTGCGGTGCCCGGCGCGTTCGTTCCCACGGCCGTCTCAGACCAGCGGGCCCCGGCGACGAAGTTCATCCCCCCGGCCTTGCGCAGGGTGCCCGGATGGCCCTCGACCCAGAGCATCCTCCCGGCCGCGTCGCAGACCGCGAGGAGGTGCTCCCCGTCCGTCGCGTACGCCCCCATCAACTCGCGGATCACCGGCATGGCCGCTGCCAGAGGATGACCTTCCCGGTAGGCGGTGAGCTCCTCCTCGTTCAGCTCGATCCGTGCCGCCCCGTCGGGACTCACCCGGGCACGCACGGAACGCCTCCACGAGGCGGCCACCAGGGGGCGTGTCCCCCGGCCGCTCGGATCGGTTTCACTGCCGGGTCGGAGCCGTGGGCCGGGGTTCGCCCTTCCGCGTCGTGCGGTCGGCGTGCGGGGAACGCCCTGCACGTCCGATTCCGCTTCGGGTTCCGTCCAGTGGTCCGCGGTTGCCCACGCATTGCTCAACTCGGCCTCCTCGTCGAGGTCGTCCCGGCCCTTCCGACTCATCGTGGAGTGCGTCCGGAGCGTCGACAAGCTTCCGCGGGCCCCGGTGCACGCCCCCTGTCCGGGACCGGACCCCACCCCTCACGTAGAGTGGGGCCCGGGCCGTGACTGGCGCTTGGGTGGATCACCACCGGGGAGCGGCCCGGCGGAGCGTGCCCCACCGGCAGCACTGCGACGAATGCCGTGCGCCTGGGCGAACCAACGGCCCGAGACGACGCCCAGGAGCTTCCTTGTCCACCACCGCCGCCGCACTCATGGACGGTACGGCCCTCGCCCGCCGCACGGTCGAGGAGACCGCCGTCCGCGCTGCCGAGATCACCCGTCGCACCGGAGTCACCCCGTGCCTCGCGACCGTTCTGGTCGGTGCGGACCCCGCCTCCGTGACGTACGTGAAGATGAAGCAGAACCGCTGCGCGAAGGCCGGAATCCGTTCCCGTCGGGTCGAGCTGCCCGCCACCACGACGACCGCGGAGCTCGTCGCCGCCATCACCGCCCTGTCCGAGGACCCCGAGGTCCACGGCATCCTGCTCCAACACCCCGTCGGTCCGCACATCGACGAGCGCGCCGCCTTCGAGGCCATCGCCCCGGAGAAGGACGTCGACGGCGTCACCACGGCTTCCTTCGCGGCCATGGGCTTCGGGCTGCCCGGCTTCGTCTCCTGCACCCCCGGAGGCATCATGCGCCTCCTCGATGCGTACGACGTCGAACTCAGCGGCAGGCGCGCGGTCGTCGTGGGGCGCAGCGCGATCCTGGGCAAGCCGGCCGGCCTCCTCCTCCTCGGCCGTGATGCCACCGTCACCTACTGCCACTCCCGCACTCGGGACCTCTCCTCGGTCGTCCGCGAGGCCGACGTCCTGGTCGCTGCCGTCGGCAAGCCGAACTTCATCAGGGGCGAGGACATCAAGCCAGGCGCCGTCGTCATCGACGCCGGCTACAACCCGGGCAACATCGGCGACGTCGACTTCGCGTCGGCCGCCGAGCGCGCCTCCCTCATCACTCCCGTCCCCGGGGGCGTCGGCCCCATGACCATCGCGGTGCTCCTCGCCCAGACGGTCGAGGGCGCGGAGCGCCAGCTCGGTCTGTAGGCAGCGGTGAACGGGGAGCAGCGGTGGCGTGCGGGTGTGCGGCCGTCGATTGTCACGATTCTGTACAAGCAGCTCCCCGTCGTCGATCAACGGTGGCCGCGCCGCCGCAGAACGGCGAACCTGGTCCCTGTGCCGCAATCGCCGACTTCCGCTCCCGCCTCCGGCCCGGACCGTCCGGGCGCGTCTGACCTGCCCGACCAGCCCGCGCCGGGCGGTCCCGGCTCGGCGCCCGGCTCCACCGGCCGCGGCTCGACCGGGGCCCCGGCAACCGAAGTCC
>NZ_JBHYMF010000305.1:0-5703 GCF_042742855.1 Streptomyces sp. NPDC058877
TCCACTGGCCGCTCGATGCGCGCGCTCAGCCCTTCGCGCAGCTGGGGAGCGAGGCCGTGTCGCCCTTGCGTAGCTTCTCCAGCGACTTCGTGGCGTCGTCGATGGTGTCCACCTTGACCAGGGTGAGCCCGTCGGGAGTGTCGGCCGCCGCCGCCTCGCAGTTGTCCGCCGGAGTGAGGAAGTACTCGGCGCCCGCGTTCCGCGCGCCGACCAGCTTCATCTCGATGCCGCCGATCGGACCGACCTGCCCCTTGTCGTTGATGGTGCCGGTACCGGCGATGAAGCGACCGCCGGTGAGGCTGTCCGGGGTGAGCTTGTCGACGATGCCGAGGGCGAACATCAGACCGGCGCTGGGGCCGCCGACGTCGGCGAGCTTGATGTCGATCGTGAACGGAAAGACGTGATCGGTGCCGGCCTGGATGCCGACGACGGCCCGGTCGCCCTCCTGGGAGGTGGTGGTCGTGATGACGACCTTCCGGGTGACGGTGGCCTCCTCGTGAGCCTTCTCGGCGGCAGCCGCCTCCTTGGCCGGGACGATCGTGAACTCCACGTCCTGACCGGGCTTCCGCTTCGTCACCTGCTTGGCGACGTCACCCGGCTCCTTGACCGGCACGCCGTCGACGGCCCTGATGACGTCCCCGGCGTGCAGCTTGCCCTCGGCCGGAGAGCCCTTGACGACGGTGGCGACGACGACCCGGGAAACCACCGGGATGTCGAGCTCGCCGAGGGCCGCCACCTTGGCGCTCTCCTGGGACTGGCTGAACTCCTCGGCGTTCTCCTGGCTCGACTCCTCCTCGGTCTTGCCGTCCGGGTAGAGGGTGTCGTGCGGCACCACCACGGTGTCGTGGGTCAGCCACCCGTAGACGGCCTCGACGGCGTTCATCTTGTAGTCCGCACTGGTGACGCGGACCGTCGTCATGTTGAGGTGCCCGTCGGTCGGGAACGTCTCGTGACCCGAGATGTGGAGCACCGGCTCCCCCCTGGCCTCGCCGAGGGTGTTGACCGTGGGACCGGGACTCATCTTCGCGTACGGCACCGGGATCAGTACGCCCGCGATGAGCAGACAGATAAGGACCAGGGTGGAGGCGAGCATCGTCGCGGTGCGGCGTGGCATGGAACGACAGTACGGGACCCGCCTGTGGGTGCACCCCTGGGGCAGTCCGTACGAGGGCGGCCCGACTCAGCCGGACGGCGAGGTGGTGACGGCGGGGGTCGTGGCGGCCGGTTCGCGCTCGACGTGAGCGGAATCGACGGTCGTGGCGTGGGAACGCTCCATGGCGTCCCGGAAACGGGCGTAGCCGGCGAGTTCGGCCACGTCGCCTATGGTCTTGTTCCTCGAAGCCCAGCTTCCCCATATCGCCGCGCCGACGACTGCGAAAAGCGGAATCAGCAACCAGGCCAGCGCTGCCATCCCGACCTCCCATCCCCAGTGAGTTGATCAGCAGACCGTACATCTGTGACCTCAACGCTCCCGCTCGGGGTCCGGTTACGCAAATCGGGCGTTCGGCTACGCCCCGTCGGCGCGTCGCCTTGCCACACCGCGGACGGTTCCGCACTCGGCGACGGATCGGCGCGGCCCCGGAGGCGGTGCACCGCGGCGCAGCGGGGCGCCCTCGCACCGGCACGATCGGGTGGCCCGACCGGGCGCGTGCGGGACGGCCCGACCGGTGCCGAGATGCCGCGGCCGTCGTCGTGCGCCCCGCCGGTGCGTGCGGGACGGCCCTCAGCAGGCGCCCACCCACTCCTCGGTGCCGTCCGAGAACTTCTGGTGCTTCCAGATGGGGACCTCGTGCTTGAGGTCGTCGATGAGCTTCCGGCAGGCTTCGAAGGCCTCGCCCCGGTGCGGGCAGGAGACGGCGACGACGACCGCGAGGTCACCGACGCGCAGGTCACCGACCCGGTGAACGGCGGCCAGGGCGCGGACGGGGTAGTTCGCGACGACCTTCTCGGCGACCCTGCGCAGCTCCGCCTCGGCGGTCGGGTGGCAGGAGTAGCCCAGTGCGTCGACGTCCGCGCCGCCGTCGTGGTTGCGCACGGTGCCCACGAAGAGGGTGGTGCCGCCGGCGGCGTCGTCACCGACGGCCCGGAAGACCTCGTCGACCGAGAGCGGGGTGTCACGGATCGCGAGCAGCTTGATCGGGTCGTCCGCGGCCTGCTCGCCGGGGTGGTCGTGCGTCTGCGCCATGGGCCTATCGTGCCGCACGGCGCCGACATCCGGTAAGGGGCCTTTCGCCCGGTGGACGGGTCCCGCGCTAGGAGGGTCCTACAAGCCCGCCCGCGGCAGCACGCCGCCGACTGCGGGGCGGGGAGGCGGCACCATCCGCACGGCCCACCCGGGATGCCTCCCACGGGCCACGCCCGCCCGGCCTCCGGGCCCGACGGAGCTCCTTCGGGAAGGCGTCCTAAAGGCCGCGCCGCTTGCGCATCTGGCGCACCAGGGCAGCCGTGCCGAGCAGCGCGACCGTCGCACCGGCCGCACCGGCCGCGGTCGCGTCCTTGCGGCCCAGGCGACGACCGGCGACGGTGTGGCGGCCCTCGACCTCCTCCAGGAGCGCGGCGAGCACCTCCTCGTTCGTCCACTTCGGGCGCCAGCCGGCGTCGTGCAGCCGCCCGACGCTCACCACCCAGGGGTGCATGGTGTAGGCGAGGTCGCCCGCCGGGGACGGGGTGAGCCCGATCCGGTGGAGGCGGGCTGCGGTGCCGAGGGCGACCGCGGACGGCAGCTCCATGCGCCGGATCCCGGAGAGCTCCTCCACCTCCTCCTGCTCCAGCCAGCCCTCGCAGCCGACCGCGAACTCCCCGTCGACCTTCTCGAGGGCCGCGTACTCCAGGGCACTGACCAGGTCCTCGACGTGGCAGAACTGCCACGTGGGCCGGGAGCCGGCGACGACGAGCAGCCGGGGTGACTCGAAGTAGCGGGTCAGCGCCGTGTCGGTGCCGCCCACCAGGACGGCGGGGCGGACGATCGTGACGTTGAGACCGGGGTGGGCGCGGGGGGCTCGGCGCCCGAGCCGTTCGATCTCCAGCATGTCGCCGACGCCGGTGGCCTCCGCCGTCGCCCTGAGTTCGGCGTCCTCGGAGAGCGGGATGTCGTTGTCGGGGAGGGCCCCGTAGACCATCGCGGAGGTGCAGAGCACCACCCGGTGCACCCCGGCCGCCGCGGCAGCGGTCAGCACGGTCTGGGTGCCGCGCACGTTGTAGGCCGTCCGGGCGGCGGCGTCGGTCTCCAGGTCGAGGTCGACGGCGAGGTGCACGACGACGTCCGCGCCGCGCAGCTTCTCGGCGATGGCCGGGTCGCGCACGTCGAGGACGTGCCACTGCGCCTCGGGAACCTCGCCCCGGCGCTCGTCGATGGCGATCACGCGCCGGACCTCGTCGGAGCCGGCGAGGCGCCTGATCAGCAGGTCGCCGATGCCGGAAGCGGCTCCGGTGACCGCGACGACGGGGCCTCGCGCGGCGGACCGGGTTGAGTGGTTTCGCGCTCCGCGAACCTGTGGATCTGGGGAACTCACCGGGCGTCTCCAGCGGTTGTCTTCAGTACGGACGCGCATGACGCGTACGGACCAGGTGTCGTCCATCCTGCCGCAGGGCACGGCTCGGCGGAGCACCGAGCCCATTTCCGGCCCGGATGTCTACGCTGGTGGTGTGCAGGGCCCGTCTGGACGGGGCCCTGGTCGGGCAGTCGCCGTCGGCAGGAGGCCGGCGGCCCTACGAGCCGAGGAAACCCGTGAGTGACACCCCATTCGGATTCGGCCTTCCGCCGGAGGAGCCGGAGAACGGCGACGAGGGCAAGAAGAAGGACCCCGCTGGAGGTGGCCAGGGGTCCGGTGGCAACCCGTTCGGTGCGAACCCGTTCGGCTTCGGCGCACTGCCGGGCATGGGCGGTCCCGGCGGGGCGGACAATCCTTTCGCCGCGATGTTCGGCTCCCTGAACCCCAACGACCTCGGGGCGGCCTTCCAGCAGCTCGGACAGATGTTGAGTTACGAGGGCGGTCCCGTCAACTGGGACATGGCCAAGCAGATCGCCCGCCAGGTGGTGGCCCAGGGCACCCCCGACGGCACCAAGGACACGAGCGTGGGACCGGCCGAGAAGTCCGCGGTCGAGGAGGCCCTGCGGCTGGCCGACCTGTGGCTGGACCAGGTCACCTCGCTGCCCGCGGGCGCGGGCACGGCCGTGGCGTGGAGCCGCGCGGAGTGGGTCGAAGCGACGCTGCCGGCGTGGCAGCAGCTCGTCGACCCGGTCGCCGAGCGGGTCGGCTCGGCGATGGGCGACGTCCTGCCGGAGGAGATGCAGGCCATGGCGGGCCCGCTGATCGGCATGATGCGCTCCATGGGCGGTGCCATGTTCGGTCAGCAGATCGGGCAGGCCGTGGGCGCGCTGGCGGGCGAGGTCGTCGGTTCGACCGACGTCGGTCTGCCGCTGGGCCCGGCCGGGCGCGCCGCACTGCTGCCGCTGAACGTCGAGGCCTTCGGCAAGGACCTGGGCGTGCCCTCGGACGAGGTGCGGCTCTACCTGGCGCTGCGCGAGGCCGCGCACCAGCGCCTCTTCGCGCACGTGCCGTGGCTGCGGGCCCATCTCTTCGGCGCCGTCGAGGGATACGCACGCGGCATCAAGGTCGACACCTCCAAGCTGGAAGAGGCGGTGGGTCAGCTCGACCCCACGCACCCGGAGCAGCTGCAGGAGGCGCTCCAGCAGGGCATGTTCCAGCCGCAGGACACCCCGGAGCAGAAGGCGGCCCTGGCCCGTCTGGAGACGGCGCTCGCGCTGGTCGAGGGATGGGTGGACGCGGTGGTCCACGAGGCCGCCAAGTCTCGGCTGACGTCGGCGGACGCACTGCGCGAGACGCTGCGCCGGCGTCGGGCGACGGGAGGCCCGGCCGAGCAGACCTTCGCGACGCTCATCGGTCTGGAGCTGCGTCCACGTCGGCTGCGGGACGCGGCGCGCCTGTGGGCCTCGCTCACGGACGCGCGCGGGGTGGACGGCCGGGACGGCCTGTGGGAGCACCCGGACATGCTGCCGACGGCGACCGACCTGGACGACCCCGACGGTTTCGTGCACCGCGAGCACCTCGACTTCTCCGAGCTGGACAAGATGCTCGGTGAGGCGGCCAGGGGCGAGACCCCGGAGGACGGGGACACCGAGAAGTGAGCCTGCACGACGACGCGGTCCTCGTCCTCAAGGGGTACGAGGGCCAGCCCGAGCTGCGCGAGCTGTACCTGGAGCACCTGGCGGCGCGTCCGGACGGCATGTACAAGCCGTGCACGGGCGTCCACGTCACGGCGAGCGCCCTGGTGGTCGACCCGACGCGCGGCCGGGTGCTGCTGACCCTGCACCGGAAGCTGAACATGTGGCTGCAGATGGGCGGGCACTGCGAGGAGCACGACGCCACGCTGGCCGCGGCGGCGCTGCGTGAGGGCGTGGAGGAGTCCGGCATCGACCGGCTGGCGCTGTTGCCGGGCGGACCGGTCCGGTTGGACCGGCACGAGACGCCCTGTGCCTGGCACCTCGACGTGCAGTACGCGGCGGTGGCGCCGGCGGACGCGGTGGAGCGGATCAGCGAGGAGTCGCTGGACCTGCGCTGGTTCGCGTACGACGAGGTGGGTTCCGTGGCGGACGCCTCGGTGGTGCGGCTGGTGGAGGGCACGCTGGCCCGCCTGTGAGGCGGTGCGACGGTGGAGGGCGGTCGCCCCGGGGCTCCGGGG
>NZ_JBHYMF010000306.1:0-5681 GCF_042742855.1 Streptomyces sp. NPDC058877
GCCCGGTTACATTCCGAACCCGGAAGCTAAGCCTTTCAGCGCCGATGGTACTGCAGGGGGGACCCTGTGGGAGAGTAGGACACCGCCGAACAAATTTTAGCCTCAGCCCCTGGACCTGGTCCGGGGGCTGAGGCATTTTTGCGTTCATGTGTGTTTCCACCGCGCCGGCAGAATTCACCGGCACCACCCTTTACGCAGGACGGCTGACCCATCCCGAGCACGGGCTGATCCATGTCCTCGGCTACCAGAACACCGCCGTGAGTCACGCGAGCGGCCCGAACGCGATGCTGCTGCACCTACCCGCGGTGAAGATGACACCCGACAACTTCCTGTCCGTCGGACGGGAGCACGACCTCCTGGAACGGATGGTGGAAGCCGTCAGGCCGACGGCAGCCTCCGCGGACGAGGACGGCCCCGCTTGGATGGGCGAGGTGGATGCGCCCGTCGTGCACGTCTTCGAGCACGACGTCTACACCGTCGTCCTGGCCGGCGAACCGACCCTCGTGCCTGCCGCACTCGCCCGCGTTCCGTGGCACCAGCGGCCCTCGCTGTCATCGGAGTTGTTCGCGTTCTACGCAGAGGAGTACCCGGGGCACGCCATTGCCGTCTGCTGCTTCGACACCGCTCAGGCCGCACGGGCCAAACCCCTCCTCCTCTGGTACGAGCCGCTGGATCCCGACCGGCTGTGCCTGCCGGCGCTCGACTGCCACACCGGTGGGGTGCCCCCGCTCGATGCGGACGTGGCCACGGACCACTGGGTGGTCTACGGCACGGACGAGGCGCCCGAGGGGTGGGGAGTGCCCGTCCCCCACCGAAGGCGGATGCGGCACGAGCTCCGGTCCTTCCTGCCGGACCGGATCATGGGGGAGTACTACGGGGAGCCGATGCCCAACGGGGACTTCGTGCTGCGGCACGAGGACCTGTTGGCGGGCGACCTGGCACGGGTACGGCGGACGGGGCCGTCGTAGGGTGAGGCGCATGCGCTATGACGTGGTCATCTTCGACAACGACGGTGTGCTCGTCGACAGCGAGCCGATCTCCAACCGGTTGCTCGCCGGGTACCTCACGGAGCTCGGGCACCCCACCACCTTCGAGGAGTCGGTGCGCGACTTCATGGGCTCCGCGATGCACCGCATCCACGACCTGGTCGAGGAGCGGAGCGGCCAGCGGCTGCCGGTGGACTTCGACGCGGTCTTCCACGCACGGGTCTTCGCCGCGTTCGAACGGGAACTGGAGGCCGTGGAAGGGGCGGAAGGGGTGCTCAAGGAACTGGCCGCGGCCGGCGTCCCGTACTGCGTCGCCTCCTCGGGCAGCCACGAGCGGATCCGGGTCGGGCACCGGAAGACCGGGCTCGACGCCTGGTTCCGGGAGGAGAACGTCTTCAGCGCCGAGGACGTCGGCCGGGGCAAGCCTGCGCCGGACCTGTTCCTCCACGCGGCCGCGCGGATGGGGGTGGCGCCCGAGCGCTGCGTGGTGGTCGAGGACAGCGCGCTCGGGGTCCGGGCCGCCGTGGCCGCGGGGATGGACGCGTACGGGTTCACCGCGATGACGCCGGCGGGCAAACTCACCGGTGCCAAGGGCTTCTTCAGCAGGATGACCGAGCTCCCCGCGATTCTCGGGTTGTGATCCATCTACCCATCGGTAGTTTCCGGCCCTACGCTGTGCCGCCATGACGGATGCGCGGTTGCGGCGTGGGCGGGGATCCCTGGCGGTCAGTTTCTTCGTGCAGGGGGTCACCTTCGCCCTGCTCGTGACTCGAATACCGGCGATCCAGGACCAGTACGGGATCTCTGACGGACTGCTGCCGGCCTTCCTGGCCGCAGTGCCGGTCCTGGCGGGGATCGCGAGCGTGGTGACGGAGAAGCTCGTCGCCCGGGTGGGGCCCGCGCTGGTGTTGCGGTGGGCCCAGCCCCTCGTACTGCTGGCGCTGCTGTCCGTGGGCGCCGGGTCGGAGCTCTGGCACGCGGCCGTGGCCCTGGGGCTCTTCGGATTGGCGGTGGGGGCGCTCGACGCCTCCATGAACATGCTGGGGGTCAGCCTCCAGCGGGCGTACGGGCGGAGCATCATGCTCGGCTTCCACGCCGCGTACAGCCTCGGCGGGATCGCGGGGGCCTCACTGGCCTGGGCGGGGGCGCACTGGCACCTGCCGCTGTTCGTGTCGTACCTGCCGGTGGTGCTGGTGCTGTTGCCCGTCGCGTTCGTCGGGAGCCGGTGGTACGTCGTCGACGGGGGGCGACCGGCGGAGGCGGAGGACGGGGAGAGGGGGAACGGAATCGCCTTCAGGCTCCTGCTGCCGCTCTGCCTGGTGATGACCTTCGCCTACATCGGGGACTCCACCGTCTCGAACTGGAGCGCCAAGTACCTCCAGGACGTGCTGGGCAGCTCGGAGGAGATGGCGACCGTGCCGTACAACGCGTACATGGTGACGACGCTGTTCGGCCGGGCCGTCGGGGACTTCGGGGTGCGTCGGCTCGGGGCGGCCGTGGTCGTCAGGGCGGGGGCGGTGCTCGCGGCCCTCGGGTTCGCCCTGGTCGCGGTGGCGCCGGGGGCGTGGGCGGGCATCGCGGGGTTCACCGTCCTGGGGTTCGGCCTGAGCGTGATCGTGCCGCAGACCTTCGCGGCGGCCGGGCGACTGTTCCCGACGGCGAGCGATGCGGCCGTGGCGCGGCTCAACGTCTTCAACTACGTCGGTTTCCTGGTCGGTTCGCCGTTGGTGGGGGCCCTGGGGGACGCGTGGAGCTATCGGTGGGCCATGGCGGTGCCGATGGTGCTGGTCCTGGTGACGGTGGCGCATGCCACGTCGTTCGGTCCGCGGGCGGCCCGATACGGTGACGGGCATGAGCGGCCGCGCACTGTTGATGTGGGATGAAGCTGTCACGCAGTACGACTTCGGGTCCGAGCACCCGATGGATCCGGTGCGGCTCGCGCTGACGATGTCGTTGGTGCGGGCCTACGGGCTCGACCGTGCGGTGGACGTGGTGGCGGCGAAGCCGGCCGGGGACTCGACCCTGCGGCTCGTGCACCGCGAGGACTACGTGGCGGCGGTGCGGGCCGCCTCGGCTGATCCCCGCCGTGCGGACCAGGCGTACGGGCTGGGGACGGTCGACGATCCGGCGTTCGCCGGGATGCACGAGGTGTCGGCGCTGATCGCCGGACAGTCGGTGGGCGCGGCGGAAGCACTGTGGCGCGGCGAGGCCGGGCACGCGGTGAACTTCGCCGGTGGACTGCACCACGCGATGCCGGGGGCGGCCTCGGGCTTCTGCATCTACAACGACGCTTCGCTGGCCATCGCCCGCCTGCTGGAGCTGGGGGCGGAGCGGGTCGCGTACGTGGACGTGGACGTGCACCACGGCGACGGCGTGCAGGCGGCGTTCTGGGAGGACCCGCGGGTCCTGACGGTCTCGCTGCACGAGCACCCGCGGACCTTGTTCCCCCAGACGGGGTGGCCGGAGGAGACGGGGGCGGCGGGGGCCGGAGAGGGCAGCGCCGTGAACGTGGCGCTGCCGGCCGGCACGGGGGACGCGGGATGGCTGCGGGCCTTCCACGCGGTCGTACCGGAGCTGCTCGCGGACTTCCGGCCGCAGGTCTTGGTGACGCAGCACGGGGCGGACACGCACTTCGAGGACCCGCTCGCGCACCTGGCGGTCTCGCTGGACGCGCAGCGGGCGGTGCAGGAGGCGTGTCACGAGCTCGCGCACGAGCACGCGGAGGGGCGTTGGCTGGCCCTCGGCGGCGGTGGGTACGCGGTGGTGGACGTCGTGCCGCGGTCGTGGACGCATCTGGTGGGGATCGCGGCGCACGCTCCGGTGGATCCCGAGTCGGTGATCCCGGGGTCGTGGCGGGACGAGGTGTACGCGCGGACCCGACAGCTGGGGCCGGCGCGGATGACGGACGGGCGGTGGCCGGTGGACTTCCGGGACTGGGCCGAGGGGTACGACCCGGCGGACCGGCTCGACCAGGCGGTGCTCGCGACGCGGAGGGCGGCCTTCCCGCTGCGGGGCCTGTTGCCCTGAGCGCGCGGTTCGCCAGCCCGGCCGTGGGGGGGCGCGGCGCGGGAACGTGCGCGTGGGCGTTACGCCGACGGTGGGGTCTCCGGGAGGTTCGGATCCCCGGGCGGCGGTGTTCCGGCAGCATCGGGTGGGTGTTGAGTACCAGGGCGTTGCGGGCGCATCTGTTGGCGGCGGGGCTGGCGGGGACGGTGGCCACCTCGCGGGAGGAGAACCTGCGGAGCTATCGGCTCTTCGCCGCTCGTGATCCGCGGGTGTTGCTCGGCCTCGATCCCGCCTGGGGGTGGGACGAGGCCGGTTTGTTGCGGTTGATGGCCGACAAGTGCGGGGTGTCGGGGGATCCGGCGCACCGGTCGGGGGCGGACGCCATCGATCCGGAGCGCACGGTGAAGGGGCTCGACGCCTTTGCCGCGCGCTTGGGTGCGGCGGCGGCGCGGCGGGTTCCGGTGCTCCTGGGGACGGGACATCCCCATCGTCTGCTCGGTTTCTACGCTGCTCTGGCAGACGCCCTGTCGGCGGCGGGATGTCTTGTCCTCACCCCGGCGCAGGGGCGATGTGTCGACATAACGACCCGGTTCGGCGTACGCACCCACCTCCTCGACTACGTACGGGGGGTCGCGCTGGTGCGGGAACCGGGGGCGCCGAGTGGGGGGCGCGTGCGGGGGGCGCATTCCCATTCGCCGCTGCCGGTTAGGGCCGCTCTGGAGACCGCGGCCGAGTGCGGAGGGCTGTTGCCGGAACTCGTGGTGGGGGACCACGGATGGGTCTGCGGGGCAGGTCAGCTGGGCATTGAGGCCATTGGCCTGGCCGATACGGATGATCCCGCGCTGTTCGTGGGTGAGGCGGAGGGGCAGGTGGCGGTGGCCGTTCCGCTTGACGACGGCATGTGCGCCGCCTCGTACCTCCCGCTGACGAGCTATGTACTCAATCGAGCGCGTCTGTCACGGTAAACGGCCGATGGCAGCTCCTCTTCCCCACTCGTACCACACGCCCCTAGTCTGGAGAGTGAGCGCTCGGCGACGAAGAGTCACCGGAGGGGAAGCCGGTGGGCGTCGCGGCGGAAGGTACAGGTGGGTCATGGCTGCTGGCGATCGACCTCTCAACGAGGTCAAGTTTCTGACCGTGGCGGAAGTCGCCTCGGTGATGCGCGTGTCGAAGATGACCGTGTACCGCTTGGTGCACAGCGGTCATCTGCCGGCGATCCGGGTGGGCAGGTCCTTCCGGGTTCCGGAACAGGCGGTGCACGAGTACCTGCGGGAGTCCTTCGTGGGGGTCGGGACCGCGTAGCGGGCACGCGGAGATGGAGCCGGGATGGCCCTTGTTCGGCCCTCGGATTACGACCGCGGTCCTCGGGACGGTAGGCTAGGCCGACGTAGGTCGTGTGGGCCCAGACGCCCCGCACCGATCCCCGCCGAGGCGGGGATGTTCCGAGAAGTGAGCGAGGGTAGTCGTGGGCTCTGTTATCAAGAAGCGGCGCAAGCGGATGGCGAAGAAGAAGCACCGCAAGCTGCTCAAGCGCACGCGCGTTCAGCGTCGCAACAAGAAGTAAGGCGACAGCTGCACCGCAGCATTTCGTGCGTCAGGCGTGGCCCATCACCCGTCGCGGGGTAGGGCCCCGCGTTTTTAGCGCCGCAACCTCGAGGACTGTGTCTTTTAAAAAACAGACGCTGCCGA
>NZ_JBHYMF010000307.1:0-5610 GCF_042742855.1 Streptomyces sp. NPDC058877
CATGTCGTCCCGCGCTCCGGCCTCAGGCCTCCGGGTGGGTCCGTGCGGCTGCGGCTGCTGCCTTGCGCTCCTTCTCGGCCTGCTCCTCCGCCTCCATCTCGGCGAAGACGTCGATGGGCGCCGGAGCCTTCGCCAGGAAGAGCCAGGTGAGGTAGACCGCGAGCAGGAAGGGCGGGATCTTCAGCGCGACCAGCACCCAACCGAACTTGGTGGTGTCGGCCCACCAGTACATCGGGAAGAGGATCGCGCACTTGCCGAGCAGGATCAGGCCCCAGGCCCAACTCGCCTTGGTGTAGGCCTTCTTGCGGCCCGGGTTGCGGGTGCGCCAGGAGAGGTTCTCCTTGAAGACCGGTCCGAGGATCAGACCGATGAGGGGGACCCCGGCAAGTGCCGTGATGATGTACGCGAGGGCGAGGCCCAGGGTGTACAGCATGCCGGGCAGGTAGAAGTCCTTGGCATTGCCCGTCATCATCGCGAAGACCACGCCGAAGGCGACGCCGAAGACACCGCTGAAGGCGTGCTTCACGGTGTCCCTTCGGATCAGCCGGACGGCCACCAGGACCAGCGAGACGGCAAGGGCGGCGATCGCCGAGACGTGCAGGTCCTTGTTGATCGTGAAGATCGTGACGAACAGCAGGCCGGGCAGGACCGTCTCGACCATGCCCCGCAGGCCTCCGAACGCCTCGAAGAGCGCGGCCTCGGTCACGGCCTTGTCGGCCTGGGCGTCCTGGTCCGGGGTCGACCGGTTTGCGGTCGGCTTGTCGAGGGACGTCACCGGCTACTCCTGTCCGAGCGGTCGGAGCTCGTATTTGGGGTTGAAGAGGACCCGCCGGCCGTGGCTCATGGAGATCCGGCCGGAGGCGATCAGCTTGCGGCCGGGCTCGATGCCCACGATGGAGCGACGGCCGAGCCAGACGACGTCGAGCGGTGCCGTGCCGTCGAAGAGCTCGGCCTCCAGCGCGGGCACACCCGCCCGGGGACGCAGCGTGACCGTGCGCAAGGTACCAGTCACCTTGACGATCTGGCGGTCGGAGCAGTCACAGATCCGCGTGCACCCCGACGCCTCGGCGTCCTCCTGGAGCTCCTCCGACTCCAGGTCCTCCGGGGAGGAGGAGAGCCGGTCGAGCATCCGGCGGAATCTTCCGACCGGCTTCTCTGTACGCGGTGCAGCACTCATACAGAAAGCCTACCGGCCCCCGCTGGCACCGGAAGCGGCCCGGACCGGCTTCCCGTACGGCGTCCGCTTCACCGTTCGAAGCGGTACCCCATGCCCGCTTCGGTGACGAAGTGGCGCGGGTGCGAGGGGTCGCGCTCCAGCTTGCGCCGCAGCTGCGCCATGTACACCCGCAGGTAGTTGGTCTCCGTGCCGTACGAGGGTCCCCAGACCTCCTGGAGGAGCTGCTTCTGGCTGACGAGCCGCCCGCCGTTGCGGACCAGGACCTCCAGGAGGTGCCACTCGGTGGGGGTGAGCCGGACGTCCCGACCGTCGCGGTGGACCTTCTTCGCCGCCAGGTCGACGGAGAAGCCCTCCGTCGCGATCACGACCTCCTCCTCCCCCGTACCGCCGACCGGCTCGGCCCGGCGCACGGCCGCACGTAGGCGGGCGAGCAGTTCGTCCATGCCGAAGGGCTTGGTCACGTAGTCGTCGGCCCCCGCGTCCAGGGCCCCGACCTTCTCGTCGGAGGTCTGTCGGGCCGAGAGGACCAGGATCGGCACCCGCGTCCAGGCCCGGAGGTGCTTGATGACCTCGACGCCGTCCATGTCCGGGAGGCCGAGGTCGAGGACGACGACGTCGGGATGGCGGTCGGCGGCGAGCCGGAGGGCGGTGGCACCGTCGGGTGCGGCGTCGACCTCGTACGCGCGTGCCTTGAGGTTGATCACCAGGGCACGAACGATCTGGGGCTCGTCGTCGACCACGAGTACCCGGGTCATGGGGGCCTTCCTTCTGTGGAACGGGATGTCGGTGGGGTTCGCACGGGGCTGTGGGAAGCGGTCAGGTCACGGAACGCGCCGGGAGGTCGGCCGGGGAACCCGGTGACCCGCCCGGCGCGGCCCGCAGGGTGAGCACCATGGTGAGGCCGCCGCCGGGAGTGTCCTCCGCGTCGAGCGTGCCGCCCATGGACTCCGCGAAACCACGTGCGACGGCGAGCCCGAGGCCCACTCCGGAGCCCCGGGGGGCGTCGCCGAAGCGCTGGAAGGGTTCGAAGATGCCGTCCTTGCCCTCGTCGGGGACACCGGGACCGCGGTCCACGACCCGCAGCTCGACCCGGTCTCCGAGGACGCTCGCGGTGACGGCGACGGGGACGCCGGCGGGGCTGTACTTCACGGCGTTCTCGACGATGTTGGCCACGGCGCGCTCCAGGAACCCCTTGTCGACCTCGACCATGGGCAGCGCCTCGGGGACGTCCAGCTCGGCGCTGCCGTCCGGGACGCCGCAGAGCGCCATGGGCACCACCTCGTCGAGGTCGACGGCCCGGATGAGCGGGGTGACGGTTCCGGTCTGCAGGCGTGACATGTCGAGGAGGTTGCCGACGAGGTGGTCCAGGCGGTCGGCCCCCTCCTCGATGCCGGCCAGGAGCTCGGCCCGGTCCTCTTCGGACCACTCGACGTCGTCGGAGCGGAGCGAGGAGACGGATGCCTTGATGCTCGCGAGCGGGGTGCGCAGGTCGTGGCTGACGGCGGCGAGCAGGGAGGTGCGGATCTTGTTGCCCTCGGCCAGCTTGCGGGCTTCCTCCGCCTCGCCGACGAGCCGCTGGCGTTCCAGGACGACGGCGGCCTGGGCGGCGAAGGCGCCGAGCACCCGTCGGTCCTCGGCGTGCAGCACCCGGCCCGAGAGCACCAGGGCCAGGTGACCGCCGATCGTCATGTCGACGTCCGCGTCCTCCGGCCGTACCGCCGGATGGGGACCGACGCTCGCCGCCGGCGTCCACGGTTCTGCCTCGTCGGCGCGTTCCAGGAGGGCCACGGATTCCATGGAGAAGGTTTCCCGGCCCCGTTCGAGAAGCGCCTCCAGGCTGGTCTCGCCGCGCAGCACGCTGCCGGCGAGATGGGAGAGCACCTCGGATTCGGCGCGCAACCGGGCGGCCTGGTGGGTGCGCCGGGCAGCCAGGTCGACCACCGAGGCGACCGACATCGCAACGCCGAAGAAGACCACGATGGCGAGGAGGTTCAGGGGGTCGGCAATGGTGAGCCGGTGGACCGGCGGGGTGAAGAACCAGTTGAGGAGGAGGGAGCTGGCCGCGGCCGAGGCGAGCGCCGGCAGGAAGCCGCCGAGCAGCGCGGCCGCCACGGTCAGGGCGAGGAAGAGCAGCATGTTGTTGGCAAGCCCGAGGTCCGCGTCGACGTGCGTGAGGAGCAGTGCCAGACCGATCGGGGCGGCAACGCCGACCAGCCAGCCGCCGATGATGCGGGAACGTCCGAGGCGGGCCCCGCGCGCGACCGGGAGGCCCCGGCCCTTGGCGACCTCGCCGTGGGTGACGATGTGGACGTCCAGGTCCGGCCCGGAGTCACGGGCCACGGTCTGGCCGACGCCGGGGCCGAACACGTACTGCCAGGAGCGGCGGCGGCTGGAGCCCAGGACGATCTGCGAGGCGTTGGCCCCCCGGGCGAACTCCAGGAGCGCGGAGGGGATGTCATCACCGATGACGTGGTGGAAGGTTCCCCCCAGGTCTTCGACCAGGGTGCGCTGGACGGCGAGCTCCTTCGGTGAGGCCGCGGTGAGCCCGTCGCTGCGGGCGACGTAGACGGCGAGGACCTCGCCGCCGGCCCCCTTCTCGGCGAGTCGGGTGGCACGCCGGATGAGGGTGCGGCCCTCGGGTCCGCCGGTGAGGCCGACGACGATGCGCTCCCGGGCCCGCCACGGGGAACGGATGTTGTGCTCGCCCCGGTAGCGCTGGAGGTACTCGTCGACCCGGTCGGCCGTCCACAGCAGGGCGAGCTCGCGCAGGGCGGTGAGGTTGCCGGGGCGGAAGTAGTTGGAGAGGGCCGCGTCGACCTCGTCGGGGGTGTGGATGTTGCCGTGGGCCATCCGGCGGCGCAGGGCCTCCGGGGACATGTCCACCAGCTCGATCTGGTCGGCCCGGCGGACGACCTCGTCGGGGACGGTCTCGCGCTGCCGTACGCCCGTGATCGACTCGACGACGTCGCCGAGCGATTCCAGGTGCTGGATGTTCACGGTCGACACGACGTCGATCCCGGCGGCGAGCAGCTCGGCGACGTCCTGCCAGCGCTTGGGGTTGCGCGAGCCGGGCGCGTTGCCGTGCGCGAGCTCGTCCACGAGCGCGACGGCCGGCCGCCGCGCCAGCACCGCGTCGACATCCATTTCGGTGACGGTGCCGCCCGGAGACTCGATCGTACGGCGCGGGAGCAGCTCCAGGCCCTGCAGCATCGCCTCGGTGCGGGGCCGCCCGTAGTGCTCGACGAACCCCACGACGCAGTCCGTGCCCCGTTCCACCCGCCGGCGCCCCTCGGAGAGCATCGCGTAGGTCTTGCCGACACCCGGTGCGGCACCGAGGTAGATCCGAAGCTTGCCGCGTCCCATGCCCCGACCCTACGTCCCGCCCCTCGGACGTTCCGCACGCGGATGCGCGCCTCGGCGGCATTGGCGCGATCCTGACGGCGGAGCCCGGGATGCGGCGCGCGGGATGCGGCGCGCGGGGCGGCGTCCTGGACCTGCGCCGTGCCCCGGGCCCTCGCCCGGCGCCCTTCGTGCCCTCCGTGCCCTCAGCGCTCTCCGTGCTCTCCGTGCTCTCCGTGCTCGATGATCTCGCCGTCGCTCAGCTCCAGGACCCGGTCCGCCAGCCCCAGGAGCTGGGGGTCGTGGGTGGCGACCAGGGCCGTACAGCCCTCGCTGCGGACCACCGCGCGCAGCAGCTGCATGACGGCGAGTCCGGTCTCCGCGTCGAGCTGCCCCGTGGGCTCGTCGGCGATCAGCAGCGCCGGCCTGTTGGCGAGGGCACGGGCGATGGCCACGCGCTGCTGCTGGCCGCCGGAGAGCTCTCCGGGTCGTTGGTTCGCGTGGTCGGCGAGGCCCACGAGCCCGAGCATCAGGGACACCCTCTCCTCCCGCTCCTTCGGGTCCGCCCTGCGCAGCCGCAGGGGCACGCCCACGTTCTCGGCAGCGGAGAGGACCGGTAGGAGTCCGAAGGACTGGAAGACGAAGCCGATGCCGTCCCGGCGCAGCTCCAGGAGGCCTTCCTCGCCGAGCGTGGAGAGGTCCGTGCCGTCGATGACGATCCGGCCGCCGTCAGCCGTGTCGAGCCCGCCCACCAGGTTGAGCAGGGTCGTCTTGCCCGACCCCGAGCGGCCCTTGAGCGCGACGAGCTCGCCCCTCGGGACGTCGAAGGAGACTCCGCGCAGGGCGTGGACGGCGGCTTCGCCCGTGCCGTAGGAGCGGCGCAGGCCCTCGACGCGGACCATCGGGGACCCGGCGGGGTCCTCCACGACGGCGGTTGCGGCCCCGGTGCTGCTCTCACTCACCTTGTGCTCCCCCTCTCGAACATGTGCGCCGCCAGTATGGTCCGCGGCCCGGTCGGAGGACCAGGACCGTGGGCAAGGGGGCGAAGGGGAGTCGGCGAAGGCCGGTGGGCCGTTTCCCGCACCGTGCGGTGC
>NZ_JBHYMF010000308.1:0-5405 GCF_042742855.1 Streptomyces sp. NPDC058877
GCCCGAGCTGCCCTCGTCGTCCTGCAGCTCGAACACGGCCGCACCGCCTGAATGAAGATCACAAACCGTCACGAGACGTTACCGAGAAGGGTTCAGTGGAAGGGGTCGTCATCTCGACCGTCCCAGGTGCGGTCGCAGGAGGTCGGCGGCCTGAGCCCCGTACACGGTGTGCACGGTGTCTGCCACGCGTGCCGGGTCGACCTCGTAGGTTTGGGAGCCGATGGTGCTCAGGGCCAGTGCGGCTGTTGCGCAGCCCAGTTGGGCGGCGCTGGGCAGGGCGAGGTGCCAACTGATCGCGGCCAAGAAGCCCGCGCGAAACGCGTCGCCCACGCCGGTGGGGTCTTCGACGCTGACGTCGGGGATCGCCTCCAGGGTGATCGTCGGTTCGTTGTCGTGTTCGATGCGCACGCCTTTCGATCCCAGGGTGGTTACCCAGGTGCCGACCTGCTGCAGCACCTGCGTTGGTGACCAGCCGGTCTTCTCCAGCAGCAGGGCTCTTTCGTACTCGTTGGTGAACAACAGCCTCGCTCCTTGCACCAGGTCGTGCACCTGCTGTCCGTGGAGTCGTGCCAGTTGTTGGGAGGGGTCTGCGACGAACGGGATGCCCAGGGTGCGGGCCTGCGCGGTGTGGTGGAGCATCGCGTCGGGATCGTCGGGCGAGATCACGATCAGGTCCAGTGGGCTGTGGGTGTGGGGGGCGCGCAGGTCGATCGTGCCGGCCTCGGCCATGGCGCCGGCGTAGAAGGCCGCGATCTGGTTGGCGTCGCGGTCGGTCATGCACAAGAAGCGGGCGGTCTGGCGCTCGGTGGACACGTGCACCGCGCTGGTGTCGACGCCGTGTTCCTTGAGCCAGATCTCGTACTCGGCGAAGTCGCTGCCGACGGCGCCGGCGAGTAGCGGGGACAGCCCGAACCCGCCCAGCCCGTAGGCGATGTTGGCTGCCACCCCGCCCCGTCGCACCTCAAGGGTGTCGACGAGGAAGGAGAGCGAGACGTGGGCCAGCTGGTCGGGAAGGATCTGCTCGGCGAAGCGACCCGGGAAGACCATGAGGTGATCCGTGGCGATGGATCCGGTCACCGCGATGCGCACGTGGACTCCTGTCGAACGAAAATTGAGGGGGCGGGGCGGGAGGAGGGCGGGGCCCATGACACGGGCCCCGCGTTGTCCTACAAGCCCGCGGCAGCCCGCAGGGCGTCGGCGCGGTCGGTGCGCTCCCAGGTGAAGTCGGGCAGCTCGCGGCCGAAGTGGCCGTAGGCGGCGGTTGCCGCGTAGATCGGCCGCTTGAGGTCCAGGTCGCGTACGACGGCGGCCGGCCGCAGGTCGAAGACCTGCGCTATCGCCTTTTCGATCTGGTCGGCCGGCACGGTGTTCGTGCCGAAGGTCTCCACGAAGAGCCCGACCGACGCGGCCTTGCCGATGGCGTAGGCGACCTGTACCTCGCAGCGCGTGGCGAGACCGGCCGCGACGACGTTCTTGGCGACCCAGCGCATGGCGTAGGCGGCCGAGCGGTCGACCTTGGAGGGGTCCTTGCCGGAGAAGGCGCCGCCGCCGTGGCGGGCCATGCCGCCGTAGGTGTCGATGATGATCTTGCGGCCGGTCAGGCCGGCGTCGCCCATCGGGCCCCCGATCTCGAAGCGGCCGGTCGGGTTGACCAGCAGCCGGTAGCCGTCGGTGTCCAGCTTGATGCCCTCACCGTCCAGCGCCGCCAGCACGTGCTCGACCACGTGCTTTTTGATGTCGGGCAAGAGCAGCGACTCCAGGTCGATGCCGGAGGCGTGTTGGGAGGAGACCACCACCGTGTCCAGGCGGACCGGCTTGTCGCCGTCGTACTCGATGGTGACCTGCGTCTTGCCGTCCGGACGCAGGTAGGGCAGGACCGTGTTGCGGCGGACCTCGGTCAACCGGTGTGCGAGCCGGTGTGCCAGGTGGATCGGCAGCGGCATCAGCTCTGGGGTCTCATCGCAGGCGTAGCCGAACATCAGGCCCTGGTCGCCGGCGCCCTGCCGGTCCAGCGGGTCCTCCTCGCCCTCCACTCGCGACTCGTAGGCGCTGTCGACGCCTTGGGCGATGTCGGGGGACTGCACGCCGATGGAGACCGACACGCCGCACGAGGCACCGTCGAAGCCCTTGGCGGAGGAGTCGTAACCGATCTCCAAGACCTTCTCGCGCACCAGCTGGGCGATCGGCGCGTACGCCTGGGTGGTGACCTCGCCGGCGATGTGGACCTGACCGGTGGTGATCAGCGTTTCTACGGCGACCCGTGAGGACGGGTCCTTGGTGAGCAGGGCGTCGAGGATGGTGTCGCTGATCTGGTCGGCGATCTTGTCGGGGTGGCCCTCGGTGACGGACTCCGAGGTGAACAGACGACGAGACATCTCACTCCTGATGGCAGGTGGACGGCGGGCGCACGGGCCCCTTGCAGGGATGGACGAACCGGCACGGGCCCAAGGCGGCCACGGCGGTCTTCAAGGTCCGGGCCAGGGCCTGGACGGATGCGGGACAGCTGGGTGCATCGCCGCCGATGACGATCAGCGGCGGACGCCAGCCGTGGGTGGCGATGCGGTCGGCCACCTCACGGGCCAAGGCGGCGGAGGCGGGCAACCCCGCCAGGATCAGCGGCTGGGCACCGGCCACGACCGGACGCAGAGCCATCAGACAGTTTTCGACGTTCGCCGCGGGCGAGACGGTCACCAACGCCAGCGCACCGAAGTCGACGCCGGCCAGATCGTCGTAACACCCCGGCGGGGCACCAGCAGGCGGGATCAGACAGATCGTCCCGCCTTGGGGGAGGTCGGGACCGGCCGGCTGCACCGCACGCGCCGTGAAAGACCGCCGGCCGCGCACGAACGCCTCGTGCCGCCCCACGCCACGAAGGACACGCAGCCGGCCCGCTGCCGGCGACACCCCCCGCACACCGGGCCCGATGCGCGGCACGGGAGCCCCCGCGAGGATCTGCGTCACGTCCCCCACCGTCACCGACCCGTCCGCCATCGCGGGCAACGCACACAACAACCGGACGGTCTGGGCGAGGATCTCGGCTCCGTCCACATCGCTGATGCGGGTGCGGTCGTACACGGCGCTGAGCACCAGCGCCCCCGCACCGTCTTGATGTGCCGTGATGTTGTACGCCAGCGTCGTGTGCGCCTCGATCGTCTCGGCCTGCTCGACGTGCACGCCCTCCAACGCCAGTTCACCAAGCAGCCGGTCCTGCACGCCGCCGGGCTGCGAGGCGACGAAGGTGACCAGCGATTCGGGAAGCGGACCACCGCTGTGGCGCGCCCAGCGGCGAAACTGCCCGGGCGAGACCCACTCATAGGCCGATGCGTCCAAAGAGTGGTCGGCCAGCTCCGACAACAAATCCGTCACCGGCATGGCCGCGGACACCGTGACGTGCACCGGCAGCTGGGTGTCCAGCGGCCCGGGCACCTGCTCGGCGCCCGAAAGGGCGATGCCCCGGCCCGAGGCGGAGGCGGTGAAGACCACCGGTGTGGGCACGGTGTCCAAGACGAACGACTTCGCCGAAGCGCCGTGCACGGCGGCCCGCTGCAGCTGAATGGCCCAGACCGCGTGCAAGACGGTGCTTTCACTGACGCCCCGCTCCACCGCCCACTCCCGCAGCCGTCTGGCCTGGTGCAAGGACAAGCACTGCCGCGTCCGGCCCCGAGAACCACGCCCCAGCAAGGACGCGGCAAGCGTGGGAGAGGCCTTCGTACGGCCGGCAAGAGCAGCAACCCCCGCCGCACTACGGGCCCGGGCGACCCAAAACGCACGGGCCGCAGCCACGTCCTGAGCCGCCAGCCAACGCCCGTGGTCCCGTATGTCGGGCCGCCGCTCACCCCCCGTGGACCGGCCTCCCGCCAGATACGCCCGATACAGGGCACGCTGCAGCAGGCGCACGCTCCAACCGTCCAGCAACGCCCGGTGGTACGTGAGCAAGATCCGGGTGCACTCGCGCTGCTCCTGCAGCAAAGTGATGCGCAGCCCGCCCCCCGGACGGTGGAGGTCGAACGGCTGCTGCCGCTCGGCGAGCAACAGGGCGTGCCAGTTGCCCTCACCCCGCGCATGCCACTGCGCCAACGGGGTGGCCTGGGGATGCACGACGACCAGAGGGGCCGGCTCACCCAGCCGCGGCTCGACCAAAGCACTGCGCAGCGCCGCCTCGCTGTCATACAGCTGCTGCCAGGCAGCCATGAACCGCCCGCGTTCCAGCGGCCCGCGCCAGCGCCAGTGCATCTGCTCGACGTGCAAGGCGGCCTCGGGGTGGGCCATCGCCTCCAACAACACGTCCTGCTGCCCGGGGCTGGCGGGCCACGGGACCATCACATCGGAGCCGTCCGGTTCCGGGCAGCACGCCGGCAACGGCACGGGCCCCTGCTCGGGATGAGCGACCAACTCGGCCAGGGGCCCGGGCGCATACGGCGGCGGAGGCAGCGTCAGTGTGTGATGGCCTGCCGTATAGCGTCGCAGGACCGGCACATGAGGCGCGACACCACGATGCGGCATCTCGTGCCGGTGCCGGCCCGCCGTGCACGGCTGCACGAGCGCGAGGGCGTCGGCCAACGTCTCCGGGCCCAGCCGGCCGCGCAGAACGAGCCGGGGCGGAGGGCCGGACGTGACGGCCACGGTCACGGCCATGCTGACGGTCATCCGGGAACCTCCCTCATCTCCTACGACGTGTTCGTCCGGTGCTCAACGCCCGCGTGGGGATGCGCCGTCGTTCAAAACGGCGCAACCCCACTAAAGGGAGGGGCTGACAGGCGACCGACGGCCCTTTAAGGGCAGCCCCCGCCCCTGGGCGCCGGCTCCGTTCAGACCCCACCACCCGCGTCGCGCCTTAAGCTTTGCGCCCCCGACCAGTGGATTGCTGTAGAAATCCTTGGACATCGATCCCGGCCGGCCGGGAAACGACCACAACCGACGGTGCCCCTGCCCTGAGCAAGGACCCCGCCAACACCCCGGCACCCACCGCGCCTACCCGGGCCGATCGGGCGCGCCGAGACGCTGCACGATCGCCGCGGACAGGCCGTCAACGGTCGGAGTCTCATAGGCCTGACGCAACCCCAACTCGATGCCGAAGGTCCGCGACAGCTGCCGGATCATGCGATACGCGGCAAGGGCACTGCCACCGAGCTCGAAGAAGCTCACGTGCGTGGGCACCACAGCGCTCTTCAGCACAGTGGACCAGACGGCGATCACCTCGTCCCGAACCCTCGTGGGCGTGACCATGGGCACTCTCCCTGCTGGGCGTGAACCTGCGGGCAACGAGGGCGCCACGCACACCGATGGTCACACCGGCTGACGACCGGCACCCCCGCCAGGGCTTGATCAAGTTCCCTGGGTGTCCGGGTTGTTGGTGATGCCCAGGAGGGGGAGGGCTCGTTCGGGCTGGTCGCGGATTGCGCGGG